>NZ_JBEYIW010000008.1:0-278766 GCF_040636045.1 Rhodococcus sp. NPDC006774
CGAAGGATCACACGGTGGCCGCTCTACACCCGTGCACAACACGGAATCGCAGACGATCTCGGCCACCGAGTTACACCACTCTATGGGGCACTACTGATCGTGTGCGCGAATCTGGCCGGCGAACTCGTGGAACTGGGTGGCTCGAAGAATTGTCCACGGCACTGTGCCGGCTCGAATGATTCTCTCCTGCTCGACCTTTCCGGCGTAGTACGAGTGTGGAGCCCTGTCTATCCCCACGATCGACAGCGCCACGTGATGGCCGACACCGGCCGCGCCCTCTGCCGTCAGCAGGTTTCGCGTGACAGCGGCGAAGAACGACATCGACTCCTTCGCCGAGATCGTCTGCGTCGACGCGACGTCGACCACCGCGTCGACTCCGGCCAGGGCGTCGGACAGACCCGACCCGCTGACGAGATCCACACCCGCAGATCGCGACAGAACGACCACCTCGTGTCCGCGTTGACGGGCGACCTCGACGACATGCACTCCGACGGTTCCGGTTCCACCGGCTACGGCTAGCTTCATCGCGTATCCACCTGATTCTCGAGAGCTGATGCGGACCGCACGGCGCGGCCCTCCACTCTCTGACGACACAGCCGTGCCGAATGTATGGCGAGTGTCAGGGCCAATGTCGGAGTTTGTCCGGATTGAGCACGATCCAGATGTCGGCCACCACCCCGTCCGCTGTGTCGAACCCGATGACGCCGAACACCTCTCCGCCGCGTCGGATCACGATGCCGGACAGGCTGTTGACGGCCTCGATGGACCAACTGAGGTCCGTGGACTTGGCGGTGATGCCGCGAACGAAACGAGCGACTCGGTCGGAGCCCACAACAGGGTTGCGGGCCGCCGAGACCTGCCCGCCTCCGTCGCTGATCAGGGTGACATCGGGGGCGAGCAACGAGACGAGCGTCGCAAGGTCTCCGTCTCCCGAGGCCATCGCGAAGGCGCGCACGACGCGATCGTGCTCGAGGGGGTCGGCAGAGGTGAGATGGCGGCCGTGCACGTGTTTTCGGGCGGCAGACGCGAGCTGGCGGCATGCGGCAGGGGAGCGGTCGAGCACGGCCGCGATGTCGTCGAACGGAACGGCGAAGGCATCGTGCAGCACGAATGCGACTCGCTGCGCAGGACCGAGCGATTCGAGAACGACGAGCAAGGCGAGAGTCACCGAATCCTGTTGTGCGACTCGATCAGCCGGGTCGGCGGCCGTCGAGTTCACCGAGTGCAGGCCGCAGACGGGTTCCGGCAACCATTGGCCGACGTACTTTTCGCGGCGGACGCGGGCCGATCCGAGCAGGTCGAGGCAGATGCGGCCGACCACCCGGGTGAGCCACGCAGCAGGGACGTCGACGGCGTCGCGTTCGGCGTCGGTGAGTCGGTACCACCGAACGAGAGCCTCGGACGCAGCGTCTTCGGCGTCGCAGTAGGAACCAAGCGTGCGATAGGCGATACCGATCAGCCGACCGCGTTCCTCGTTCATGGCGTCAGACCTTATCGCGACACAACGATGCCGAGTTCGAGGTGATGGACGAAAATCCGGAGAATTCCGTCCACAACCTCGAACTCGGCGGGGCAATGCTAGACGCTGGCTACGCCCGGAGCGAGGAAGCGCTGACCGGTTGCGGCCTCGGAGGCCCCGCTGCGGTCCAGGTACGGGGTGATGCCGCCGTTCCAGAAGCCGAAGCCGCCGCCGAGCAGCAGGCAGAGGTCGATGTCCTCGGCTGCTGCCACGACGCCCTCGTCGAGCATGATCTTGATCTCGTCGGCGATCGCGTTGCGGGTGCGTTCGAGCACCTGCTCGGCGGTCGACGGCGAATCACCTTGCGGCCACAGTGCGGCCACCTCGGGGTCGACGACCTGGCCCTCGGGGCCGTAGGTCCACACACCCGGTTTCTTCGCCTCGACGAGTGCACGGAATCCGGGGGAGTCCTTGAATCGATCCGGGTACGCCTCGGCAAGCGTCTCCGCGGTGTGCAGAGCGACGGCCGGTCCGACGAGTGCCAGCAGTGTCAGCGGACTCATCGGCATGCCGAGTTCGCCCACTGCGCCGTCGGCGACCTCGAACGGGGTGCCCTCGTCGATCGCGCTGATGATCTCGTTCGACGCGCGGGTGACGAGACGGTTGAAGACGAATCCGGGGAGATCCGCCGACAACACGGCCGACTTCTTCAGTGTCTTCGCCGTCGCGAAAGCTGTTGCGAGAGTGGCGTCGTCGGTCTTCTCGCCCTTGACGACCTCGAGCAGCGGAAGAACGGCCACGGGGTTGAAGAAGTGGAAGCCGACAACCCGCTCGGGGTGCTTCAGATCGGCCGCCATCTTCGTGATCGACAACGAGGAGGTGTTGGTCGCGAGAATCGTTTCGGCAGAGACGAATTCCTCGACCTCGGCGAACACCTTCTTCTTGACGTCGAGGTTCTCGAACACGGCCTCGATGACGAAGTCGGTGTTCGCGAATGCGGACTTGTCGATCGAGCCGGACACCAACGCCTTCAACCGATTTGCGGCATCGGGGGACAGGCGCTTCTTGCCGAGCAGCTTGTCGATCTCGCCGTGGACGTAGCCGACACCCTTGTCGATGCGCTCCTGATCGATGTCGGTGAGGATCACCGGCACCTTGAGCTGCCGCACGAACAGCAACGCGAGCTGGCTGGCCATCAGACCGGCACCGACAATGCCGACACCGGAGATCTTGCGGGCGAGAGACTTGTCGGGTGCACCGGCAGGCCGCTTCGCGCGCTTCTGAACCAGATCGAAAGCGTACAGCCCAGCACGCAATTCGTCCTTGACCAACAGCGTCGACAGGGCCTCGTCCTCGGCAGCGAAGGCCGTGTCGAGAGAGGCGGAGTCGGTGATGTCGGTGTTCTTGGCGAGCTCGAGCAGTTCGACGGCGGCGACGGGGCCGGGTGCGAAGTTGTTGGTCTTGCCCGCGACGATGCCCTTGGCACGGGCGATGGCGTCGTCCCAGGCCTGCCCGCGGTCGATCTCCGGACGGGCCGGGGTGATCTCACCCTTGATCACCTGAGCGGCCCACGCGAGGGACTGCTCGAGGAAGTCGGCTCCGCCGAAGAGAGCGTCGGCGATGCCGAGGTCGAGTGCCTGCTGCGGCTTGAGGACACGGTTCTGGTTCAGTGCGTTCTCGATCACGACGGTCACCGCATTGGATGCTCCGATGATGTTGGGCAGCAACTGAGTTCCGCCCCATCCCGGTATCAGGCCGAGGAAGGCCTCGGGCAGGCCGAGCGCAGCAGCGTTCTCCGCGACGGTCCGGTAGTGCGAGTGCAGTCCCACCTCGAGGCCACCACCGAGTGCGGCACCGTTGATGAAGGCGAACGTCGGAATCGTGCTTTCGCGCAGGCGACGGAAGACCTTGTGGCCGAGTTGCCCGATCTGCAGCGCCTCGTCCTTGGTCTCGATGTTCGGCACACCGTTGAGGTCGGCACCGACGGCGAAGATGAACGGTTTGCCGGTGACGGCGATGGCCACCGGGTTCGCTGCGAAGGCCTCGTCCAGTGCGGCGTCGAACTTGGCCAGTCCGCCGGGTCCGAAGGTCGACGGCTTGGTGTGATCGAAGCCGTTGTCGAGCGTGACGAGGGCGATGGAGCCATCGAGCCCCGGAACGGACACGATCTTGGTGAAGGCGTTCGTGACTACCTCGTCGGTGAACGCTGTGGTGATGTCGCTCATGCCTTCGCTCCTGAGTAGTCAGAGTGGTTGGGGTTCTCCCAGATGACGGTGCCGCCCATGCCGAGACCGATGCACATGGTCGTCAGGCCGTAACGGACGTCGGGCTGCTGAGCGAACTGGCGGCTCAGCTGGGTCATCAGGCGAACGCCCGAGGATGCGAGTGGGTGGCCACACGCGATGGCGCCGCCCCACTGGTTGACGCGGGGATCGTCGTCGGCGATGCCGTAGTGCTCGAGGAAGGCGAGTACCTGGATGGCGAAGGCCTCGTTGATCTCGAACAGGCCGATGTCTTCGATGCTCAATCCGGTTCGGCCGAGCAGCTTTTCGGTGGCAGGCACCGGGCCGATGCCCATGACGGCCGGGTCGACGCCTGCGAAGCTGAAGCCGACCATGCGCATGCCGACGTTCAGGCCGAGTTCGTGCGCGGTGTCCTCGCCGGCGAGGATCGCGGCGGTGGCACCGTCGTTGAGTCCCGCAGCGTTGCCTGCGGTGACGCGACCGGCAGGACGGAACGGCGTCTTGAGCTTGGCGAGGTCTTCGACGGTGGTGCCGGGGCGAGGCGGCTCGTCCTCGGCGGCCAGGCCCCACCCGGCGGCGGACTTGGTGGCGACGGGCACGAGAGTGTCGGCGATGAAGCCGGCCTTCTTGGCCGCGTCGTACTTGTTCTGGCTGGCGACGGCGTACGCGTCGGTGCGGTCCTTGGTGATGCTCGGGAACCGGTCGTGCAGATTCTCGGCGGTATTACCCATCACCAGTGCGCTGGGATCGACGAGCTTGTCGGCGAGGAAACGCGGGTTGGGGTCGACGCCTTCACCCATCGGGTGGCGGCCCATGTGCTCGACGCCACCGGCGATCACGACGTCGTACTGGCCGAAGCCGATGCCCGATCCGGTGGTGGTGACCGAGGTCATTGCGCCTGCACACATGCGGTCGATCGCGAATCCGGGGACGCTGCGGGGGAGACCGGCGAGCAGTGCGGACGTACGGCCGATGGTCAGGCCCTGGTCACCGGTCTGCGTGGTCGCGGCGATCGCGACCTCGTCGATGCGCTCGGGAGGGAGGTTGGGGTTCTTGCGAAGGAGTTCGCGGATTGCCTTGACGACCAAGTCGTCTGCGCGAGTGTCGGCGTACATGCCCTTGGGGCCTGCTTTGCCGAACGGGGTACGGATGCCGTCGACGAAGACAACATTCCTCTGTGAGCTGGTGGACGCGGGTACAGACACGCTTTTCGATCCTCCCGACAGATGCGGACGACTCGCCCGGGTACCCGGACGCGACCCCTACTGTAGCGGGTATTACCCGTCGGTAACTTGGGAAGGGTGCAGTGCCTTCGTCAGTACCGGCACCACCAGTGTCCGCTGCCAGGGTCGGGCCCCGCCGTCGGCCAGTCGGGCCTCGATCACCTCGGCCGGGTCGACGTCGGGATCGGCCGGATTCTGCCAATCCCACACCAGGCGGCGCAGCAGATCCGGCATCAACAGATTCTCGACCGGCACTGCAACCGATTCGCTGAGCTCGGTCATCGCGGCCCGTACGTCGGCGAGTCGCGCAGCGGCATCGGGATCGCGTCGAGCCCACCGATTGACCGGGGGCGGACCGTCGAAAGACGCTGCCATCGAGGGCAGTTCGGACGTCGGAAGCGCTCGCGCACGGGTCAGGGCGGAGGCCCACAGTCGGGACGATCTGCGCTGACGCGGACCGCCGAAGACCGGCAGTTGCTCGAGCTCCCGCGAGGACTTCGGGTCCGCCGTTGCGGCTGCGACGATCGCCGAGTCGGGCAACACCCGGCTCGGTGCCACATCACGCTTGGCCGCCAATTCGTCTCGGGTGACCCACAATTCGCGGACGGCAGCGAGGGTGCGGGGAGATTTGATCGCATGGATCCCCGATGTCCGACGCCATCTGTCGGTCTTGGGTTTGGGCGGTCCGAGAGTGAGGATGTGGGCGAATTCCTGTGCTGCCCACTCCGTTTTACCCTGCTGTTCGAGCTCCGCGGCCATTGCGTCACGCAGTTCGAGCAGAACTTCGACGTCGAGTGCGGCGTAGTTGAGCCAGGTGTCGGGTAGGGGACGGGTGGACCAGTCGGCAGCTCCGTGGCCCTTCTGCAGGGCAAGGCCGAGAGTGCGTTCGACGATGGCTCCTAGCCCCACTCGGTCGAATCCGGCGAGGCGGCCTGCGAGTTCGGTGTCGTAGAGCGTCGCGGGTACCAGGCCGAGTTCGGCGAGCCCGGGTAGGTCCTGATCGGCGGAGTGCAACACCCATTCGAGCGGGTTGATCACCTCGGCGAGTGGAGCGAGGTCGCCGGTGACGGGGATCGGATCGAGCAGAACGGTCCCTGCGCCACGCCGACGGAACTGCAGAAGGTAGGCACGCTGGGAGTACCGAAAGCCCGACGCGCGTTCGGCGTCGACGGCGAGAGGCCCGTGGCCCGCTGCGAGGAGCTTCGCGGCCACGAGGACGGCATCCGGTGTGTCGACGACATCGGGTACACCGTCAGCCGGGGCGAGCAACGGAACGGCGACCGGCTCGTTGACCGGCGCGTCCGACGTGGCGTCGTCCGACGTGGTGTCGGGGGAACTCTCGGCTGACATGGACAGTGACTCTAAGCCCTACGGGTGGAAGGGCCGCCCACTATGTCCGGCTGGAACTGCGCTGACCGAGGGTGGTGATGCCCGCGGGAGGCAAACCGGCCGCGTAGGCGAGCACCTCACAGAACGCTTCGACGTGCGTCGAGAGGTCCTCGGACGTGGCCGTCCACGAGGCGCGCAGTTCGAGCTGGTGGGCCTTGGGCGGCCCGGCGATGTCGCCGTAGCGCACCGAACTGGTCGAGGTGACAGTGCCGCCGAGTGCGTTGAGCGGCTCGGACCGTGACTCCAGCGCGTCGACCAGCCAACTCCACCCGACCTCGGGTAGCAGGGGATCGTCGGCGAGGGATTCGTCGACGTCCGCCTGGATGTACGCGACCAGTCGAAGGGTGCCGTTCCATGCCTCGGCACCGTCGGGGTCGTACAGCAGGATCAGGCGGCCGAAGGCGTCACCGTCACTCTGTTCGTCGACCTGGTCGGAATCGGGATGCTTGACCTCGGCCCCGATCGCATAGCTGTAGGGGGCGAGACGCTGCGGCGGCCGGATCGGACCGATTTCGATCGCCGGGTGTACCTGAGCCCGATGCATCGCGTCGATGGCGGCGCGGAACGGCGCAGGTTCGGCGGTGGATTGGGATTCGGTCACGTCACCGGACGTTAGACGCGTCACGTTGCGCTCAGGCGGAGGCGCGCCGAGCCGTGATGGAACCGAAGTGGGTGTGTCGCCCTTGGTGGCAGGAGCTTTTCTCCCGCGTGGCAGCATGGAAGGCGATGAACGCCGAACTGCACGCCACAGCCCCCGCCCGTCGAGAACTCCCGGACGCGCCGTTCCTGGCCGCGATCGCAGGTAGAGCTCCCTCGCGTCGGCCGGTGTGGTTCATGCGCCAGGCCGGTAGGTCGCTGCCCGAGTACCGCAAGATTCGCGCCGGCATCGGCATGTTGGATTCCTGCTTCCGGCCCGACCTCGTGGCCGAGATCACCCTCCAGCCTGTTCGTCGGCACGACGTGGACGCGGCAATCCTGTTCTCGGACATCGTCGTTCCGCTCAAGGCCGCCGGTATCGATCTCGACATCGTCGCAGGTACCGGACCGGTCGTCGCGCAGCCGGTGCGGTCGGCTGCCGATGTCGCCGCACTGCCGATCCTGACCGCCGATCAGGTGGAGCCGGTGGCCGATGCGGTGCGGATCCTCACCCGTGAACTGGCCGGTACGCCGCTCATCGGTTTCGCTGGCGCACCGTTCACCCTCGCGTCGTATCTGGTCGAGGGTGGCCCGAGCCGCAATCACGAGAAGACCAAGGCGCTCATGCGGTCCGATCCGGCGACCTGGCATGCCCTGCTCGACGCACTGGCCACCACGACGATCACCTTCCTGCAGGCTCAGCTCGCCGCAGGCGTCGACGCAGTGCAGGTGTTCGACTCCTGGGCGGGTGCGCTGTCCCTCGCCGACTACCGCGAGTACGTGCTGCCGCACTCGACGCGAGTGTTCGACGCCGTGTCCTCGGCCGGTGTACCCAAGATCCATTTCGGTGTCGGAACCGGAGAACTGCTCGGGGCGATGGGTGAGGCCGGTGCCGACGTGGTCGGTGTCGACTGGCGTATTCCGCTCGACGACGCCGTGCACCGGGTCGGCGGCGGCAAGGTGCTGCAAGGAAATCTCGATCCCGCGGTGCTGTTCGCCGGCTGGGATGCCGTCGAGGCCGAAGTTCGCCGCATCGCCGCCGAAGCGGACCGCGCGGTGGCGGCCGGTGCGCGCGGACATGTGTTCAACCTCGGACACGGAGTGCTCCCCGATACCGATCCCGAGATTCTGACCCGGGTGGTCTCGCTGGTGCATTCGTTGTGACGGTGCGGCGGTACGCCGTGGTCGGCGGCGGAATCTCCGGCCTCGTCGCGGCGTATCGCCTTCGACAGTCCTGCGGACCGGATGCGGAGATCACTCTCGTCGAGGCCTCGTCGCGCATCGGTGGCACGCTGCGCACCTCGGCAGTCGGAACGGACTCGTTGGACGTCGGTGCGGAGGCATTCATCGGTCGTCGTCCGGAAGTGCCGGCTCTGCTCGCCGAGCTCGGCCTGTCGGATCAACTGGTGCACCCGTCGTCGGCGCGTCCACTGGTCTACTCCGGCGGTCGGACGCATCCCCTCCCGCTCGGCACCTTGATGGGGATACCGTCCTCGGCCGATTCGGTACGGGATCTGGTGGACGGTGAAGACCTGCGCCTCATCGAGACCGAGACCGCGCGGCCCTTCGCCTGGACCGCGGGTTCGGACGTGAGTGTGGCCGATCTCGTGGGCACCAGGTTCGGCTCCCAGGTCGTGAGCCGTTCGGTGGACCCGCTGCTCGGCGGCGTGTATTCCGGCTCGGCGAGCTCCATCGGCGTCCGTGCGGCTCTGCCCACGTTGGCTGCCGCGTTGGACGGCGGAGCGGCGAACCTGACCGAGGCAGTGCTGGCAGCACTGCCCACTCCGTCGCCGGGACCGGTCTTCGGCGGACTGCGCGACGGTTATGCGGTGCTGCTCGATGCTCTCGTCGCTGCGGCCGATGCCCACACGGTCGTCGGAGCAGGCGTCGGTGAGATTCGCAGCGACGCCGGCGGGTGGTTCGTCGAGGGCGTCGGACTCGTCGACGGCGTGGTACTGGCGGTCCCCGCGCCGATTCTCGGTCGCCTCATCGCCGAGGTGGCACCCGCGGCGGCGCAGGCCGCGCGGGATATCGAACTCGCGTCCTCGGTCGTCGTCGCGCTCGCGTTCCCCAAGACCACCGAACTGCCGCAGAACTCGGGAATCCTGGTGGCCACGGACGCGGGCCTGGACGTCAAGGCATTCACGTTGTCGAGTCGTAAGTGGCCGCACCTGGAGGAGCGTGACGCGGTACTGCTGCGGGCCTCGCTCGGCCGCTTCGGTGACACCACGGCATCGGACCGATCCGACGCGGAGTCGATCGAGACGGCACGCGCGGACCTCGCGGCGGTGGCGAACATCGATGCGCAGCCGCTCGCCGCGACCGTGCAGCGCTGGCCGGGAGGTCTGCCGCAGTACGCCCCGGGGCACCTCGATCGCGTCGCCGCCATCGAGGCCGGAGTCGCCGACCTACCCGGCCTCGAGGTAACCGGGGCCTGGCAGCGCGGCGTCGGAGTGCCCGCGTGTATTGCGTCCGCCACCACCGCTGCCGCCCGTCTGATCGAAGTGGCACGATAGGGCCATGGCACGCCTCGATTACTCAGCGCTCAACTCGACTCTTCGCTACTTGATGTTCTCGGTCTACAAGGTCACGCCCGGCGTTCTCGGCGAGGATCGGGCCGCGGCTGCCAAGGAAGCGAAGGTGTTCTTCGAAGGTCGTGAAGACAAGGGTGTCGCAGTGCGAGGGGTCTACGACATCGCCGGTATGCGCGCCGACGCCGACTTCATGGTGTGGACGCACGCCGAGCGCATCGAGGATCTCCAGGCGACGTACTCCGATTTCCGTCGCACCACCGCGCTGGGCAAGGCGAGTACTCCGGTGTGGAGCAACACCGCGTTGCACCGCCCGGCCGAATTCAACAAGAGCCACGTTCCGGCCTTCATCGCCGGTGAGGATCCGGGCGCGTACATCTGCGTCTACCCGTTCGTCCGCTCGATCGATTGGTACCTGCTGCCCGACGACGAGCGTCGCACGATGCTCGCCGACCACGGCAAGGCCGCACGCGACTACAAGGACGTGCGCGCGAACACCGTGCCGTCGTTCGCACTCGGCGACTACGAGTGGATCCTCGCCTTCGAGGCTCCCGAACTCGATCGCATCGTGGACCTGATGCGTGACCTGCGGGCCACCGAGGCGAGGCGTCACGTGCGCGAGGAGACCCCGTTCTTCACCGGCCCTCGGGTCGAGGTGGACGCGCTCGTCGAATCTCTGCCGTGACGACGACGGACACACCCGCGATCGAGGCCGTCCTGTTCGACTTCTCGGGCACGCTGTTCAGGCTCGAGGAGCACCCCTCCTGGTTCGACGGGATTCACGATGCCGATGGCACCCCCGTCGACGGTGCCGGAGCCGCGGAACTGATGCGACGCATGACGGCACCGGTGGGGGAGACGGTCGAGTTCGACGACGCGACGCGTCATGCTTGGCGGAACCGAGATCTCGATCCGGCCCTGCACCGGCAGGCCTATCTGCATGTGCTCGCGCAGTCCGGTGTCACCGATCCGGCGCACGCAGAATCCGTCTACGGTCGCGTGATCGATGCGGATTCCTGGACGCCGTACCCGGATACCGAGCCGGCTCTGAAAATGCTTGCGGGGAAATCGATTCGGACCGGTGTATTGAGCAACATCGCGTTCGACATCCGTCCTGCCTTCGTCGATCGCGGTCTCGACAGATTCGTCGACGAATTCGTGCTCTCGTTCGAGGTGGGTCACGTCAAACCGCAGCCCGAGATCTTCCGGCACGCGGTAGCGGCCTTGGGAGTCGATCCCTCGGTGACACTGATGGTGGGCGACAGCGCCGAGGCCGACGGTGCCGCTCGAGAGATCGGATGCAGCTTCGCTCTCGTCGATCCGGTGCCGACGACGCAGCGGCCCGATGCGCTACTGAAGGCATTGCGCGAGTTCGGAATTCGATGACCGGGGTGGCCGGCGTTCAACACATGGGCCACTGGGGCATGTTTCGTGCCGAGTCGGACGGGCACGATGTCACCGCGATTCAGCCCCAGGTGACGGACAGCAATCCCTCCCCGGTGTTGGGCAACCTCGTCGGGTCGGTGACCCATCGATCCCGCGTCACCGCACCGGCGGTGCGCAAGGGCTGGCTCGAGCACGGGCCGGGGCCGACCGACAAGCGTGGCAGCGACGAGTTCGTCGAGGTCTCGTGGGACGAGTTGACCGACCTGCTGTCCAACGAACTACGCAGAGTGATCGACACATTCGGCAACAACGCCGTGTACGGCGGGTCGTACGGGTGGGCGAGTGCCGGACGCTTCCATCACGCGCAGAGTCAGGTGCATCGCTTTCTCAACTGCATCGGCGGTTACACGCGATCGGTGCACAGCTACTCACTGGGTGCGACCGGCGTCATCATGCCGCACGTCCTCGGTGCGCATTGGAAGATGTTCTCGCGCTCCACCTCCTGGAACGTGATCGCCGCACACACCGAATTGTTGGTGGCGTTCGGCGGAGTTCCGGTGAAGAACACCGGCATCAATCACGGCGGTACGTCGGACCACCCCACCGTGGATTCGCTCGACGCGATGCGCGCCCGCGGTGGGCAGATCGTCACCGTGAGTCCGCTTCGCAGCGATATGAACGGCGACGCGCGCTGGATCGCTCCGCGGCCCGGTACCGACGTCGCGATGATGCTGGCGCTCGCATACGTGCTCGCCGACGAAAAGCTGCACGACACAGCATTTCTCGACACGTACTGCCAGGGCTATCCGGAGTTCGAGCGATATCTGCTCGGCATCACGGACGGCACACCCAAGACCCCGCAGTGGGCCTCGGCGATCTGCGGCATCGACGCCGCGGAGATCGCGGATCTGGCCCGCGAGATGGCGTCGAAACGCACGATGGTGACGGTCACCTGGTCACTGCAGCGGACGCGACACGGCGAGCAGGCTCCGTGGATGGGCGTCACGTTGGCGTCGATGCTCGGTGGGATCGGCGTTCCTGGTGGCGGATTCGGGCACGGTTACGGGTCGATGAACGAGCCGGGCCTGGCCCCGGTGCCGTATCCGTTGCCGACTCTGCCCCAGGGAATCAATCCCGTTCCCGATCTGATTCCGGTCGCTGCTGTCTCGGACATGCTTCTGAATCCCGGTGGTGAATTCGACTACGACGGTAGACGATTGACCTATCCCGATATCAAGATCGTCTACTGGGCCGGCGGGAATCCTTTCCACCACCACCAGGATCTGGGGCGGCTACGTCGCGCTCTCGGGAGAACCGACACCGTCGTGGTGCACGACCCGTACTGGACACCGATGGCCAAGCACGCCGACATCGTCGTCCCGTCGACCACATCGTTGGAGAGGTCGGATCTGAGCTGCACGCGCAACGATCCCTTGCTCGTCGCGATGGCCCCGGCCGCCGCGCGGTTCGCCGATTCCCGCGACGACTACGACACGTTCGCCGAGCTGGCGACGAAACTCGGTGTGGGCGAGCAGTTCACCGAGGGGCGTAGCTCGCAGCAGTGGGTCGAGCACCTGTACGAGCAGTGGCGCGGATATCTACGCGCCGGGGGCGTCGATACTCCCGAATACGACGATTTCGTGCGTGCGGGCTCGTTTCGGATGAAGACCGAGGATGATCTGACGTTCTTCGAGGACTTTCGACGCGACCCGGTGGGCAACGCGCTGCGCACCCCGAGCGGCAAGATCGAAATCTTCTCGTCGACGGTGGCGGGGTTCGACTACGAGGACTGCCGTGGGCATCCGATGTGGTTCGAGCCGCAGGAATGGCTCGGTGGACCGCGAGCCCGGCAGTTCCCGTTGCACCTGATCGCCAATCAGCCACGCACCAGGCTGCACAGTCAGCTCGATCACGGTGCGGTGAGCCGTAACTCGAAGGTTCAGGGCCGCGAGCCGATACGAATGCACCCGTCGGCGGCCGGGGTCAGGGGAGTGTCGGACGGCGACGTCGTACGGGTGTTCAACGACCGCGGTTCGTGTCTGGCCGGTGTGGTTCTCGACGACGCGATGCTGGAATCGGTCGTGCAGTTGTCCACCGGAGCCTGGTACGACCCGCTCGATCCGGCGGATCCCGATTCGATGTGCGTACACGGCAGCGTGAATGTGCTCACCGCGGACGAGGGCTCGTCGGCGCTTGCGCGCGGCTGCACCGGCCAGCACGTGTTGGTGGAGATCGAACGCTACGACGAGCCGTTGCCGCCGATCACAGCGTTCGATCCACCTGTTCGATCCGAGGTCAGAACACGACGCGAGAGATGATTTCGGCGACCAGCGCCGGCTTGTCCTCGCCCTCGATCTGCAACGTTCCCGCCGTCACCATCTGCAGTGCCCCGCCGGATACCTCTTCGACGGAGACGAGGGTGGTCTGCAGGCGCACGTGGGCACCGACCTTCACCGGGTTGATGAAGCGAACCTTGTTGGAGCCGTAGTTGATTCCGAGCTTGGTGTTCTCGATGGTGTAGATCTGCCAGTTGAGCATCGACACCAGGGACAGGCTCAGAAATCCGTGGGCGATGGGTGCGCCGAACGGGCTTTCCTTCTTCGCCCGCTCGACGTCGACGTGGATCCACTGATGATCGCCGGTGGCGTCGGCGAAGGTGTTCACCCGTTCTTGGGTGATCTGCAGCCAGTCACTGGTGCCGAGGTCTTCGCCGACGGCCGCTTTGATCTGCTCTGGTGAGGTGAAAGTGCGCATGCTCACAGTATGGACGAAGCAGTGCCGATCAGGATGCAGGCTTGAGCCAGAGAATCATCAGGTGTGGCTTGGACGCCGGTAGTGGAGACAGTTATCAGTAGTGGATACTCGGATCGATACAGCGATACCTACTAGGAAATATTGTCGATGTCTAAGAATTTGTAGGTTTCGTTTCTTAGTCCTCTGTGCAACTTGTCCAGATCTACAAGGCGCATGTAAGACGTGTTATTGAGTTGTTGTCTGTTCCGAGCATTTGGAAGTTTTGGGTCCGTCGTAAAGGTGTGAAAGCTTACCTTGTGCTCATCGAGAAGGTCATTCGCGGCGTTTCGGACAGCGCTCTCACGGGGTAGGCTCAGATTCAGAATATGATACTGGGTTTCCAGCTTGCGAATCTGGTTGATCCATTCTTTACGATCATCGTCAAAATCTTTGATTGTATCGAATCTAGTTTGCGAGAGTAGCAGCATCTCTATAACGGATTCCGCAACAGTAGTTCTTTGCCAATTCAACAAGTCACGGGATTTGCTTTGCCGGTGAAGATAAATCCACCCCGCTACGGCGATAATCGCGGCAACGGCGGCACCACCTAGACCTGTACCTACAGTCCACCAAGGATCGGGGGCGTTGTAGACGAACTGTTCCACCTGCGCTCGCATCATGTTACGGATTCTCTTTCAAGACTTGCTTATATGATTTTCGTTTTTCAGACCAATTGCTTTTTGAAGTGCAGACTTGATATCGGTTCTTTCTCCGTCTGATTTTATCTGATCAAACAAGTCGGCTTTGTCTTTCAAGAATAAGTCCGGATTATACATTTCTTGGTGGCTTTCCATCATTGCAACCTGAACCATATCTGAGATTTCTCGTTGCCGGTATCCATCAGCGATCGAAGATAACTCGTCGCATTCGCATATTTCATAAATATGAATACACATGATCAATCGGTCTATAGCCGTTTTGAGTTCTTCATTGCGGTAAGGACGTTGATAGGTTTCGTTTGGGTCTTCGGAGAGTAGATACTTTCGATGACAATCCTCGATGTCGCTGACCGCTTGTAGGAGGTTCGCTGTGGTTTGCATCAGGGTGTCTCTACGCCACTTGGTTAATTCTCGCCTGTCAGTACGTCGTTGTACGTAGATCACGGTACCGAGAGAGACGCACAGAGCGAGACCGGAGAGCAGCAGGGACCAGTTCATGTCCGAATCTTAGGTCCACCGAGTGCCCATCTGGCACATGCCCATGTGGTTGGTACACCCGGTGCAGTGGCGAGCCTATCCAGTTACTAGGCGCAGATACAGCAGTGAGCTAACTGCGTCAACCGCAGGGTGCGGCAGGCCGTGGCAGGTTGCGAGGTCTGGAGATAACAGTTCGGTCACTTCGCTAATGTTCCCCTCAGCTTTGGCTCTGTAGTGTCCACTGCTTGATTAAGTCCCAATCTTGGCCGTTGGCATCCAGTTGGATGCTTAGGCCGTATTTAGGCGGACTAGGAGGGTTTACGGCACTTTCCGAACATTTGGTCGACCAGAATGGATTTAACATGATCGTAACAATGGCTGTGCGTCTACCAAATCAGGCAGGTTGAGCAGGCAAAAGGCGAAGTGCTGTCTACCAATTCCGCTCGAAACTTGAATAGCCACCTCCGACATCACCAATGTTCTGTCGGTACCAGCGCGTAGGGTCTGTACTGGCAGGAGGAGAAACACAGAGAGCCCCGAAACTCGGGGTTGCCGAGCCGGGGCTGACTGGTTGCAAACTTGCAGGGATGCAACTGCGAGGCTACCTGTTTCGCAAGTTTCTTGCCCAATTCTGTAAGAAATCTCATTGAAGTGAATCTCCTGCCGTTAGGAGACGAATCGTGCCTTCGAGGCGAGTTCGTGTTCAGGTAAGAGTCAAACCCGTGAAGGTGGTGCGCACGGTGCGCGTCTCCCAGACTGTCACCGTGAAGCGGGGGCAGTAGCCATGGCGGACCGGATCGTGAGTCCCGGCTCAAATGGAGGATGGGACGTCAACGGTGGCGGTAAGCGTGCAAGCGCTCATACCGACACGCAGCGGGAAGCTATCGCACGAGCGAAGGAGATAGTAGCCAACGCAGGCGGTGGCGAGGTTTCGATTCAGGGTCGTGATGGTCGGATCCGAGCAAAGGATACGGTCGATCCAGGTCGAGACCCGAGGAACATCCCCGGTTAAACAGAGTGCCCCGGTCCACGTGACCGGGGCATTTCTGTCTATTTGGTTGGGTGTAAAACTAGAGAAATCGAGTTGATGCAGTACCGCTGATCGGTCGGGGTGGGGTAGCCCTCGCCCTCGAAGACGTGCCCGAGGTGACTGTGGCAGGTGCGGCAGACGACCTCGACGCGGCGCATTCCCAGTGTGGTGTCTTCCTTCAGGATGACGGCGTCGCTGTCGGCCGGGTCGAAGAAGGACGGCCAGCCGCAGTGCGATTCGAACTTCTCGGTGCTGCGGAACAGTTCGGCTCCGCAGGCGCGGCATTCGTAGATGCCTTCGGTGGTGGTATCGGTGTATTCGCCTACGCCGGGACGTTCGGTGCCTGCCTGGCGGAGCACCGCGTATTCCTCGGGGGTCAGCTTCTCGCGCCACTGCGCGTCGGTGAGCTGGACGGCCGGGGCGGAGTTTTTGTCGGTAGCTGAACTCATGCTTACACGCTAATACGATTTGTCGGGCTATGCCGTTTTCGCTGGTGGAGCGCTCGGCAACAGGTAGCTCGGTTCGATTCCGTCGTCGAGTCGCCCTTCGCTTCGGGCGGCGAACCAGCGTCCGACGAGCACGCCGAAGATGACGACGATCAGCAGGGCCCAGCCGAACGTGGTGCGGAGATAGTCCAGCGCGCGCCCGGTTTCGATCCATCGCCCCGAGAGCCATCGGTCGTAGTTCATGAACCCGTAGATCGCGAGCCAGGCAGGCCAGTTTCGCAGCAGCGAATTCTTCAACACGACGGTCATGAGCAGCGGGAACAGCATCATCGAGTAGTACATCTGGCCGAGCGAGCCCAATAGCCAATGCGCGGTGAGGATCAAGCCCGAGGTGGTCGCGAAGAAGAACAGTCGGTCCTCGCGGCAGTACCGGTAGAGCAGCCACAGCGAGATCAGAACCATGATTCCCAGGACCGCGCGGATGCCGAGAGTGAGCAGTTCGGGAACACCGTAGTAGCGCCCGTTACCCACGACAGCACTGTTGAAGTAGTCGCGAGTCTGCAGCAGATACGGCAGCGTCCTGTCGATGAAGTTCATCGGGTCCACCGACAGCGGCCAGGCGATGGCCATCATGACCACGGGGATCGCGATCGAGGTGATGAACACCTTCCACTGACGCGTCATCAGGGGAAGCAGCAGCAGCGGCGCAAGCATGGGCTTGATCGCCAGAGTCAGACCCATGGCAACGCCGGCCGACAGGTCCTTGCGCTGGAGGAGGAATCCGAGGAAAGCGACCTCTCCGAGAAGCACGAAGCCGTTGAAGTTGGTGAACACCAAGGTGTTGGTCACCGTTTCGCTGACGAAGGCGGCCAGCAGGAGTGCGGGGGCTGCAACCGAATCCAAGCGGAATCCGAAGATGCGCAACAGGATGTACAGCGCCAGCAATATCGCGATCGTGCTGGCGATGATGAACAGCCAGCGGGATCGCTCGGGATCGATGACGGCAATGGGGGAAAGCAGCATCGTCGCGCTCGGCTGATACAGGTAGTGCGGATCGACCGAGTCGAAATTCGCCGTGTACACCGGCTGGCGGTTGAGGAATGCCAGGGCGGCGCTGTACACCGGGTTGAAATCGTTGGTGATGTCTCCGTTGACCGCCTTGATCACCACCCGCTGGATGACGGTCATGATGGCGATCGGCCACAGGGCGTACTTGATTACCTCGGCGGTCGTCCGCCCTGACCGCGGCTCCAGAAAGCTAAGTGACACCCGGGAACGGTACCCGAGGCGGGGACCGCACCGGCGAAGGACACCCCGCGATGGGTGCCCGACTCAGGCGGGGCAGACGGTGCCGTCGGTCGGAAGTGCGGTGTCGCGTGCGTAGTTCACCGCAGCGCTCTGCAGACACTGCGATCCGCCGAGGCTCGGATGCCCGCTGCCCTGCCACGCGGCCGACGCGACGCCTGCACCGGTCGCCCCGACCAACCCCGTGACCGAGGACAGACCGCCGTTGCCCACGATCGGATCGCCTGCATTGGACAGGACCAACACCGGAACCTCCAGGGAAGTGGGCAGCGGTGTGGACGGAGCCGTCGGCCACGACGAGCACAGCAGCGCCGTCAGAGCGGCGTCGGTGCCGTAGATCGGGTAGCGGTCGTTCCACTGCGACGACAGGTCGCGAACGCCCTGCGGCGACGGCCACTGCTGCCCGTCCGTGCACCGAGACACGAACTGACCGTCGGTGCTGTAGGCGTTTCGGCCGCGTTCGGCGAGGGCCGCCAGCGCGGTGGTGTCGGAATCGGCAGCCGAGGACAGGGTTGTGGAGAGTCCCGTGGCCCGAGACGAGGCGTCGCCTGCTGTCGATGCCAGGGCGAAGGTGATGCCGTCGAGAATCTCGTGGGTGGACAGCGGTGAGAACTCGCCGCCGGCGGCGCGTCGGAGCAGCTCGGCGACGGCGGCCGTCGGATCGCTGCCGAGGGAGCAGTTCAGCGCGACGCATCGCTGCGCGAACGCTCTGAAGGCCGCTTCCTTGCCCTGCGTGCGCTGCTCGGCCAACGTGATCTGATCGGTGCCGACACCGGTCGGCGAATCGAGGATCAAGCGCGAGATGGCGGCCGGGAACTTCGCCGCGTACGCCAGCGCGGTGAGCGCGCCGTTGCCCGATCCGATCAGGCCGATCTGTTCCACACCCCACAGTTGCCGCAGACGGTCCAGATCGTCCGCCGCGTAGGTGGTTCCGAACGCGAGCTCCTGCGGTTGCAACGTGTCGGTGCACTCGATCGTGGCGTCACGACCGGCGTCGACAGCGCGGTCGACCGTGTCGGCATCGGATCTGGTGAACTGCCCCAGCGCGTCGACGGCGGGTCCGGTGACGTCGTCGATGCAGTCCACAGCAGTGGATCGGCCGATTCCGCGTCGATCCACCGCGACGATGGGATGAGCCTCGAGCAGCGTCGCGAGCGGCCCGGCGGCCATCGTGGCCAACGTGGCAATCGAGGACCGATCCGAACCGGACGTGAACACCAGCGGTCCTGCATCGGCTGGCGTTCTGTCGAGCCGCGCTCGCAGCGCCCCGACGGCGAAGGTGCCGAACATCTGCCCACTCGCATCCACGTCGGCTTCGTATTCTGCGCATTCGAGTGTCAGGCCGGGGGTGGTGGAGGTGAGCCCGAAGGTCCCGAGTGTTGCTGCGGTGCAGTCGGCCCAGGCGAGATCGGTGGTCGGAACGGCGAGTGCGACCGGTTCCGGTGGCGCGTCTGCCGAGGACTCGGCGGGCGCACCGGGGGAGCGTTGTTCCACCGCGACGTCGGGTCGGATCGACGGGCCGGCACCGCAGGCCGCGCACATCGTGGCGAGGACGAGGACCGCGGCGAGCAACGTTCGTTTCTGCGTCACCGTGCGAGGCTATCGACTTTTCGATCGACGGCGGTCCGCGCGCTGCTCATCGCTGACGCACCCAGCGCGTGAGTAGCGTTCCGTCCGCATCTCCCAGGACGTGTGCCCGGTGCATGGGCGCGTCGGACGCGTCGGATGCATGGGCGATACGGCCCGCCTCTCCGGCGACCAGCGTCGGCGAGATCGTCAGACACAGATCGTCCGCCGCCCCGTCGGAGACGAGTTGCCCGAACAGTCCTGGTCCGCCCTCACACAGGATGCGACGGAATCCGAGGTCGCCCAGCGTCGCAACGATGTCGTCGGTCGACACCGATTCGCCGGAGACCTCGAGCACCGTCGCTCCCGCCGAACGAAGCGCTGCCACCTTCGAGCCGTCCGCCGCCGCCGAGGTCAGCACCACCGGCTGCACGTCGGTGTCGGTGATCAATCGAGAATCTGCGTCGATCGACCCGGAGGCGGTGACCACCACGATCGTCGGAACCGGTGCCAGTCCGCCCGCCACCCGCCGTGCCTTTGCTTCGGCGGACAGCGAGACGCCGCCGTAGTTCTCGGCGCGCGCGGTACCGGCCCCGACCAGGACGGCGTCGCACATTTCTCGGAGAATGCCGAACAGTCGGGCATCCGCGGGGGTTCCCAGGCCCGCCGACTTACCGTTCGCGGTGACCGATCCGTCGATGCTGGCGACGAAGTTCGTGCGGATCCACGGTCGGTCGAGGTCGGCCGGGTACGCGTGCAGGGCGCGGACGGCATCGTCGTCGAGTGTCGATCCGACGGTGAGCACGGACTCGGTTGCCTGCTCCGATGTGAAGTAGGTCCCAATATGGAGAAGCTGCATGAGAGAGATCAGACCACGTCGTTACGCTCGACAAATGCCCGCACGCCTTGTCGACCGAAATCCCGTGGTCCCCTCCGATCAGCTGATCGCGCAGATGGTCCCGCCGGCGATGTTCGACGACGTCAGTTTCGCCTCGTACATTCCCGACCCCAAGGAGCCGACGCAGGCTGCTGCGGTCGCGAAGGCCGAGGAGTTCGCGAACAAGGTGCAGAAGATCCGCGGCAAGGGCAAGCGCGGCCTTTTCGGCAAGAAGACCCCGGCCATCGGTGCAGGCCTGTACCTCGACGGTGGCTTCGGCGTCGGCAAGACCCACTTGCTCGCCTCGATTTACCACAGCGTTCCCGAACCCAAGGCGTTCGGCACGTTCGTCGAGCTCACCCACGTGGTCGGTGCCCTCGGCTTCAACAAGGCACTCGAAGAACTCTCGAACCACAGCGTGTTGTGCATCGACGAGTTCGAGCTGGACGATCCCGGCGACACGATGTTGGTCTCGCGGTTGCTCTCCGAGCTCTCGCAGCGCGGAGTGTCCATCGTCGCGACCTCGAACACCTTGCCCGGGCAGCTCGGTGAGGGTCGCTTCGCTGCCGAGGACTTCATGCGGGAGATCAAGAAGCTCGGTTCGATCTTCGAGTCCATCCGGGTCGACGGCCCCGACTACCGCCACCGCGATCTGCCCCCGGCTCCCGAGCCCACGTCCGAGTCCGAGCTGATCGACCGCGCCGATACTGTCGAGGGCGCAACCTTGGACGATTTCGACGAGCTGCTGGCGCATCTGAGCACTCTGCACCCCTCGCGCTACGGCAAGTTGCTCGACGGCATTCCTGCGGTGTTCCTCAAGAACGTGCACCCGGCATCGGATCAGGCCATCGCCCTGCGCCTGGTGGTTCTCGCCGACCGCCTGTACGACGC
This sequence comes from Rhodococcus sp. NPDC006774, assembly GCF_040636045.1. Classification (NCBI taxonomy): domain Bacteria; kingdom Bacillati; phylum Actinomycetota; class Actinomycetes; order Mycobacteriales; family Nocardiaceae; genus Rhodococcus; species Rhodococcus sp. NPDC006774. The sequence goes on from NZ_JBEYIW010000008.1 coordinate 20,912, forward strand.
GGGCATCCCGGTGACGGCCTCGGGCGGCAAGCTCGACGAGATCTTCACCGAGGAGATGTTGGCCGGCGGCTACCGCAAGAAGTACCTGCGCGCTACCTCGCGTCTGCTCGCGTTGTCCCGTTTCGCCGCAGTCGGCTGAGCTGTCGTCACAGCCGCACCTGCATGACGTAGTCGTCGTGCGTCTGGACCCCGACGACGAACGTCTTGGTGCCCACGATCTCGAAGCCGTGTTTGGCGTAGAACTTCTGGGCCCGCACGTTCTGCTGATTGACGCCCAACCATGCTGTCGCACAACCGGAGTCACGTGCATGGACGAGCGATGACGTCATCAATCGCCCTGCTGCTCCGCTGCCGTGCTGGGTCGGCCGCACATAGAGTTTGCTGATCTCCGTGGTCGGATGGTGGGAGAGGGTCGCGCGAATGTCCGGGTCCGTAGGAGTTCCCGACACGAGCATCGCGTAGCCAACGACGTCGGCATCGACGGTTTCGTCGACGAGGACCGTCCGGGCAGCGTCGGCGATGTAGTTCTCGAAGTGCTCGGCCGACAACACGGTGGAGATGAACTGCTCGATGTCCTCGGGCCGGGTTCCCGGCGGGCAGGCGAGCGGAAAAGTCGACGCGGCCACCTCGGCGACGCGATGTGCATCGGCGAGTGCTGCCACGCGCACGGTCACAGCAGATCCACCGCGTTCTTGGCATCGCTCAACGACAGACCGGTTCGGTCACGAAGCAGCTTGATCGCCGAGATCGCTTTGCCCTCCGATTTCAGTGACTGCAATCGCGGGATCAGATCGTCCCAGGGTGTCGGACCGGAGTGAGCGGCGTCGACGATGGTGGCCGAGGACGGAAAGGGCTCGCCGCGTTGGACGCTTTCGATCGCGTTCTTCGCGTCGAGGAGACCGGCACCTGTCCGTTGACGAAAGACCTTGATGGCCTGGATCTTCTTGTTCGCGGCAAGCAGCCGATGAATATCTGCGCGGGCACCCTCGTCGAGACCGACGAGCCCGATGGTGTGCGAGCCCGCCGGGGACGTGCCGGGCTTCTTGCGGGCCAGCAGCCACGCTGCCAGCACTGCGGCGTCGACGAGGACCAACGCCACGATGAACCATCCCCAGGTCGGCATGCCTTAGTAGACCACTTCAGCGCGACGGGTCGAAGAGCGGGACGACAACCGACGAATCGGACGTCGGGCCACCGAACAACGAGGAGGCACCGGCAAGGGTCTTCGTGGCTGCGTCGTACTTGATCGGAGCAAGGTCGTGGCCTGCACCCTCGATGTCGACGAGCAGCGTGGGGGCCGGGACGAGCGCGAGCGCAGCGATCGATTCGGCAGTGGTGCCGAACGGATCCTTCGTGCCGTGCACCATCACCGTCGGTGTTCGCAGTTCGGGCAGGTGCTGGGTACGAGCTTTCTCCGGCTTGCCCGGCGGGTGCAGGGGATAGGAGGTCAGAACGAGTCCGTCGACGAGACCTGGTTGCTCGGCCGCGATTATCGACCCTTGTCTGCCACCGTAGGAATGCCCACCGAATGCGATGAATCCGCCGGTCTCGGCGCGAAGGCGGTCGACGGCAGCGGCGATGCCCAGCCGGTCCTCGGCCGACCGGGACGGGTGTGGCGGCCCCTTGGGCTTGCGTACTCGGAAAGGAAGGTCGAAACGCAGCACCGTGAAGCCGGCTGCTGTCCATACCGACGCCATGCGCTGCAGCAGAAGCGACTCGCAGTTGCCGCCCGCACCGTGCGTGAGAGCGAGGCCGCCCCGTGACGGCATCGAGGGGGTGTGCAGAAAGGCGACGCCCCCGCCGAGATCGATGTCGGCGGGGGCGTCGGGACCATCGAGTTCAGGCATCGTTCGAGGACGTTACCTTTTCCTGGGTGTCGGCGTGATCCGTGTCAGTAGGGCTGTCGGAGTCGGTGGAGTCCTGGTTATCGGCGTCCACCATCTCACCGTTGTCGTCGACCATGTCGGCGAAGGCGGTCCCGGCGACGGTGCCGTTGGTTCCCGGAAGGGCCACGGTGGGCCGGGCACCGGGGCGATACCGGTCGTCGAGGCCCTCGACGGACTTCTTCGCTTCCTCCAGGGTGGCGTCGTCGACTGTGGGTTCGCTCTGAGCATCGTCCGACACGTGAGTGTCCTTCCATCGAAGTGTGTGCGTCATCTCCACTGTGCACTTCTATGGCGTGAATCACCACAATTGATTTCGGGATGCGCGCCGATGACCCGTCGCAAAGGTCGAATCGACCGCCGAACAACTCATTTCCATTCTCTTCGTCGAACTCTCGCCAGAAACGGACGAATGCCGCACACTCATGTCACGTTTCCCGCACCAGAAGGAATCCATGAACGACTCGGTATTGATCTCGACGTTTCTGCCAATCGCACTCGCGATCATCATGTTCGGACTGGGACTGTCGCTGACCGTCGAGGATTTCCGACGCACCGCGCGCACGCCGCGGGCCGTTGTGATGGCCCTGGCTCTCCAAATCTTGGTTCTTCCCGTTCTCGCATTCGGACTGATTCTGCTGTTCGACCTGCCGCCATTGCTGGCTGTCGGAGTGATGCTGCTGGCCGCCTCGCCGGGCGGGACCACCGCGAACCTGTTCTCGCACCTGTTCCGTGGGGACGTCGCGCTCAACATCACGTTGACTGCGGTCAATTCGGTTCTGGCGGCCGTGACCATTCCCGTCATCACCAACTTCGCCATCGCTTACTTCGATGCAGACGGTGAATTGGGCCTGCAGTTCGGCAAAATAGTGCAGGTCATAGCCATCGTGCTGATTCCGGTGGCACTCGGAATGCTGGTGCGCAGTCGCTCCGTGGCGTTCGCCGAACGCGCGGATCGACCGGTGCGGATCTTCTCGATCGTCATCTTGGTGTTGGTGGCGGTCGGCGCTCTTGTCGGCGAGCGATCCAACGTTGTCGGTTACCTCGAACAGGTCGGACTGGTGACGGGGTTGTTCTGCTTCGCAAGCCTGGCCATCGGTTACGGTGCTGCGCGACTGCTGAAGATGGGTGAGCCGCAGTCCATCGCGATCTCGATGGAAATCGGAATCCATAACACCACCGTTGCCCTCACGGTCGCGTTGAGCGTGCTCGAAAGCACCGAGGTGGCGATACCGGCCGCCGTCTACTCGTTCCTCATGTACGTATTGGCCACAGCATTCGGCTATCTGGTCACCGGACGGACCCGCACACGGGTCTCGTTATGACGTCGGGCAGACGGATCGAATGCGACTCCAGCACAAACAAGTCAGGCCCCCTCGAAAGGGGGCCTGACTTGTTTGTGCTGTGGTGCGCGATACTGGGATTGAACCAGTGACCTCTTCCGTGTCAGGGAAGCGCTCTCCCGCTGAGCTAATCGCGCGTGTCCTCGCATCGATCTTGCAACCGATGCACTAGCGAGGTGGAGACGGGAATCGAACCCGTGTGCACGGCTTTGCAGGCCGTTGCCTCACCACTCGGCCACTCCACCATGGGTCGAGACCCTCGAGCGGATGACGGGATTCGAACCCGCGACCCTCACCTTGGCAAGGTGATGCGCTACCACTGCGCCACATCCGCATACCCCGGAGGCGCTCACTGCTGGGCAGTTGTTGTCTCCGTGGTGCGGGGAAAACATTAACCCAACGGGAGTGAAACTCACAAATCTCGTGGTCAGGCATCGAATTCGGTAGATCGGCGCGTGTGAAAGGTGTGAAAGCAGAGGCGAGAGCAGTCCTGCGGAGGCAGTAAGTCGACGTGTTCGGCGATCGGACAGGCGATTCGGTTCGCCGCGGCACCTCGTGTTAATGTTTTGCCTCGTTCGGTCCCGTGGCTCAGTGGGAGAGCGTCCGCTTCACACGCGGAAGGTCGCTGGTTCGATCCCAGCCGGGACCACAGAAAAGAAGGCCCGCACCGCCAGTCGGTGCGGGCCTTCTTTCGTTCGAGGCCGGTAACCTGAGCCGGTGAGCACCGAACAGTCGAAGCCCCGGGCCGTCGCCGACCAGGGTCCGATGGACACAGCCAAGGTGAAGCACCGGCGTTTCCGGGCGCGCATCGCCGAGAACAAGTCCCTCGATCTTGCGTACCGAATAACGGTCGGCGTGGTCGGAACAGTCGTGTTGGTGCTGGGCGTACTCGCCATTCCGTACCCGGGGCCCGGCTGGCTGATCGTGTTCGCGGGCCTGGGCATCCTGGCCTCGGAATTCGCGTGGGCCAAGAGTGCGCTGCGGTTCGTCCGCAAGAGATACGACGCCTTCATGGCGTGGTTCTCGAAGCAGTCCATGTTCGTGAAGGGTCTCGGCGTGCTGTTCACCACCGTCGTCGTGCTGGCAACGCTGTGGTTGCTGGGCACGTTCGCGTTGGTCGGGGGCTGGATCGGTCTCGACTGGACGTGGCTCGAAAGCCCGATCTGACGTCACTCGTCGCGCTGAGGCCAATCGAGTGGACTGTTGCCGATAGGCTGTCGGAGGCCTTCCTGGCCAGAAGAACCGATCGAGGAGTACATCGCTGTGAGCATGCCCGTTGTCGCCGCTGTTTCGCCCGCCCGCATCATGGTGCCGGCCGGAACCACGGCAGGTACGGCGCTCCGCGACACCGGCCTGCCGAACAAGGGACCCGACGCCATCGTCGTCGTGCGCGATCCCGACGGCAAGCTCCGTGACCTGTCCTGGGCACCGGAGGACGACACCGAGGCCGAGCCCGTTCCGGCGAACACCGAGGACGGACGAAGCGTCATCAGGCACTCGGCTGCGCACGTGCTTGCGCAGGCCGTTCAAGAGCTCTTCCCCGACGCCAAGCTGGGCATCGGACCGTTCATCAAGGACGGCTTCTACTACGACTTCGACGTGAAGCAGCCATTCACGCCCGAGGATCTGACGGCACTCGAGAAGAAGATGAAGCAGATCGTCAAAGCCGGACAGCGTTTCTCGCGTCGGGTGTACGAGTCGGTGGAGCAGGCCCGCGAGGAGTTGGCGAACGAGCCGTACAAGCTCGAACTGATCGACGACAAGTCCGGCATCGACGATCCCGAGGTCATGGAGGTCGGTGTGGGAGAGCTGACCGCCTACGACAACCTCAATCCCCGGACCGGCGAGCGCATCTGGGGCGATCTGTGCCGCGGACCGCACATCCCCACCACCAAGTACGTGCCCGCGTTCAAGCTCACCCGCAGTTCGGCTGCGTACTGGCGCGGCAATCAGGACAACGCCGGACTGCAGCGCATCTACGGAACTGCGTGGGAGTCCGCCGAAGCACTCGACGCTCATCTCGAACTGCTGGCGGAGGCGGAACGTCGCGATCACCGCAAGCTCGGATCCGAGCTGGACCTGTTCAGCTTCCCCGACGAACTGGGCTCCGGTCTGCCGGTGTTCCATCCCAAGGGTGGCGTGATCCGCAACGAGCTGGAGAACTACTCGCGCCAGCGGCACATCGAAGAGGGCTACGAGTTCGTCAACACCCCGCACATCACCAAGGGCCATCTCTACGAGGTCTCCGGTCACCTCGACTGGTACCGGGACGGCATGTTCCCGGCGATGCACCTGGACGCCGAACTCGACGAGAACGGCGACGTGCGCAAGCCCGGCCAGGATTACTACCTCAAGCCGATGAACTGCCCGATGCACAACCTGATCTTCCGTTCCCGCGGCCGCTCGTACCGCGAATTGCCGTTGCGCCTGTTCGAGTTCGGCTCGGTCTACCGCTATGAGAAGTCCGGCGTTATCCACGGTCTGACCCGCGTGCGCGGCATGACCCAGGACGACGCACACATCTTCTGCACCCGTGAGCAGATGCGCGGCGAGCTCACCAGCACCCTCGAATTCGTTCTCGGGCTGCTCAAGGACTACGGCCTCGACGATTTCTACCTCGAACTCTCCACTCGCAACCCGGAGAAGTCGGTCGGCAGCGACGAGGTCTGGGAAGAAGCGACCAACACCCTCGCCGAGGTAGCGGCGGCGTCGGGCCTGAACCTGGTGCCCGATCCGGGTGGTGCCGCGTTCTACGGACCGAAGATCTCGGTGCAGGCCAAGGATGCTCTGGGGCGCACCTGGCAGATGTCGACCATTCAGCTCGACTTCAACCTGCCCGAACGCTTCGAGCTCGAATACACCGGCTCGGGCGGAACCAAGGAACGCCCGGTGATGATTCACCGCGCGCTGTTCGGTTCCATCGAACGCTTCTTCGGAGTGCTCACCGAGCATTACGCGGGCGCCTTCCCGGCCTGGCTCGCTCCGGTCCAGGTCGTCGGAATCCCGGTTGCCGAGGTCTACCAGGACCACTTGTTCGCGGTGGTGAACGAGCTCAAGAAGCGCGGAGTGCGCGCCGAGGTCGATGCCAGTGACGACCGGATGCAGAAGAAGATCTTCAACCAGACCGCCCAGAAGGTCCCCTTCATGCTGCTCGCCGGCGAACGGGACGTCGAAGCCGGTGCCGTGAGCTTCCGATTCCGGGACGGCACTCAGGTCAACGGCGTCCCCGTGGCACAGGCAATCACTGTCGTCACCGACTGGATCTCCCAGCGCAACAACGCATCACCGACCGCCGAGCTCGTGCAGACCGAACCCGCAGGAGTGAGCTGATCATGTCGGAACAGGACGAGTCGATCGTCGTCACCGGAGCCGGTGAGCCCGATCGGCTGCAGCGACTGTGGACGCCGCACCGGATGTCCTACATCGCCGAGGCTCCCCAGGGGTCGGCGAAGTCGAACGAGCCCTTCACCGACATTCCGAAGATGAGCGACGAGGACGGTCTCGTCGTCGCACGAGGCGAGTCGGTGTACGCGGTCCTCAACCTGTACCCCTACAACCCCGGCCACGCGATGATCGTGCCGTATCGCCGCGTCGCAGCACTGGAAGACCTCACGCCCGCGGAGAGCGCCGAGTTGATGGCATTCACTCAGCAGATGATTCGCGTCATCAAGCGGGTGTCACGTCCGCACGGTTTCAACGTGGGACTCAACCTGGGCGCAGCCGCGGGCGGGTCGTTGGCCGAGCACCTGCATCAGCACATCGTGCCCCGGTGGGGCGGCGACGCGAACTTCATCACCGTGATCAGCGGCGCAAAAGTCATGCCGCAGTTGCTCCGAGACACTCGGGCCCTGCTCGCGTCGGCCTGGAACGAATGAACCACAGGCGAGAGGAGCACGCGCCGTGCTGAGCATTTTCGGCCGTGCGCCGGTCTCGAAGGTGACCGCCCCGCTCGGGCGTGCCCTCAACAGCACCGGGCTGACCCCCAACTCCGTGACGATCATCGGCACCGTCGTCACCATCACGGCCGCGGTCACGATGTACCCCGCCGGCTACCTGTGGTGGGGTTCGGTCGTCATCACCCTGTTCGTGTTGTTCGACATGCTCGACGGTGCCATGGCGCGGGCTCGGGGCGGTGGCACGAAGTACGGTGCCGTCCTCGATGCGACGTGCGATCGAGTGGCCGACGGTGCGATCTTCGGCGGCCTGGCCTGGTGGGCGGTGTACTCCGAGCAGGACAAGCTACTGCTCGTTGCCACCCTGATCTGCCTGGTCACCTCCCAGGTGATCTCCTACGCCAAGGCGCGCGCCGAGGCCAGCGGACTCTCGGCGGACGGGGGTTGGATAGAACGCCCGGATCGCTTGGTCATCGTTCTCGTCGGTGCCGGATTCACCGGCGTCGGACGGCATTTCGACATCCCGTGGCTGGACAGCGTGATCTACCCGGCGATGTGGATTCTCGCCGCCCTGAGCATCGTGACCGTGTTCCAGCGCGTTCTGGCAGTCCGTGGATCCGAGGGTGCTCGCGACATCATCGTGCCTCCGGTGGCACCGGTATCCGACGACGGCGACGTGGCCGCGTCGTGAACGTCTCGGAAAGAGCCAGCGACCTCGGGTACGCAGCCGGGTGGCGACTTGTCCGATCGCTGCCCGAGGGTGTGGCGAGAAGTCTCTTCGATCGAGGCGCGGATTTTGCGTCCACCCGAAACGGTGGCCCAGACCAATTGCGCCGCAATCTCGCTCGGGTCCTCGGGACCACTCCAGCCGAGGTGCCCGACGAGCTGATACGCGACAGTGTTCGCTCCTACGCCCGGTACTGGCGTGAGGCGTTTCGGTTGCCGTCGATGGATCTGGCTGCGCAGGCCGCCGTCATCGATCGGTGCGTGAACGGTAAGGAACATCTCGAGGGTGCGCTCGCAGCCGGTAAGGGAGTGGTGCTGGCGCTGCCGCACAGCGGCAACTGGGACATGGCCGGAATGTGGCTGGTGCGCACGCACGGTGGGCTCTCGACCGTTGCCGAACGGCTGAAGCCGGAGTCTCTGTACCAGCGATTCGTCGCCTATCGGGAGAGCCTGGGCTTCGAGATCTTTCCACTCAGCGGCGGTGAGCAGCCGCCTCTTCTCGCGCTGTCCGAAAGGCTGCGCCAGAACAAGGTCGTTTGCCTGCTCGGCGAGCGAGACCTCGCCAAGCACGGAGTACCGGTCACCTTCTTCGGCGAACCGACCCGGATGCCCGCGGGCGCCGCGAAACTCGCGATCGACACCGGAGCGACTTTGCTGCCGGTGCACGGCTATTTCGACGGCGACGGCTGGGGCTTCGACATCTCGCCCGCCGTGGACGTCTCGGCCGGAGTCGGCCCCGCCACCCAGACGTTGGCCGACCATTTCGCTGCCGGAATCCGAGCCCATCCGGCGGACTGGCACATGCTGCAACCCCTGTGGATGAGCGACTGGTCGGCCGAGCGACGCGCCCGAATCGAGGGCGCGTGAAGATCGGCATGGTGTGCCCGTACTCGTTCGACGTTCCCGGTGGAGTGCAGGCGCACGTTCAGCAGTTGGCCGAGGTGTTCATCGAACGCGGACATCGCGTCAGTGTGCTGGCTCCGGCGTCGGAGGACGTCGAGTTGCCGGACTTCGTGGTGTCGGCGGGCGAGGCACTCGCCATTCCGTACAACGGATCCGTCGCGCGCCTGCGATTCGGACCGGTCACTTATTCTCGAATCCGTAAGTGGATCTCCGACAACGATTTCGACGTCCTACACATCCACGAACCGAACGCGCCGAGCCTGTCGATGTTGGCGCTCAAGGCCGCCGACGGCCCGATCGTGGCAACCTTCCACACCTCGACGACGAAGTCCTTGGTGCTCAGCACCTTTCAGGGTGTGCTCCGTCCGTACCACGAGAAGATCAGCGGCCGAATCGCCGTGTCCGAACTCGCCCGACGCTGGCAGGTCGAGGCCCTCGGCTCCGACGCCGTCGAGATCCCCAACGGAGTCGACGTGCCCGCGTTCGCCGATGCCCCTGTGCTGGAAGGCTATCCACGCGCCGGTCGCACGGTGCTCTTCCTCGGCCGTTTCGACGAACCGCGCAAGGGAATGGCCGTCCTGCTCGGTGCCCTTCCCACGCTCGTCGAATCCCATCCGGACATCGAGATCCTCATCGTCGGGCGCGGCGACGAGGACAAGCTACGCAAGGACGCAGGCGCACTCGCGTCGCACCTGACGTTCCTGGGGCAGGTGGACGACGCGACCAAGGCATCCGCGATGCGCAGCGCCGACGTCTACTGTGCACCCAACCTCGGCGGTGAGAGCTTCGGCATCGTCCTCGTCGAGGCCATGGCCGCCGGAACTCCGGTGGTGGCGAGCGAACTCGACGCATTCCGTCGAGTTCTGCGGGACGGCACCTGCGGGCTGCTGGTCCCGATCGACGATTCCGATGCCGTTGCCGCCGCAGTGACCTCGATCCTCTCCGACGACTCCGTTCGTGAGCGCCTGGTCGACGCCGCTTCGGTGGCCGTGGCCACCTACGACTGGCCCGTCGTCGCCGAGCAAATCCTGCGCGTCTACGAAACCGTCACCCTCGGGGGCCAGAAAGTGCGGGCGGCGAACTGATGACGCTCTCGGCGCTCACGATCCTGGTACTCGGGCTGGTCGCGGTACTGATCCTCGTCGTCGGCCTGTGGGCGTATGGAACGGCGAACCGACTCGACCGCCTCCACGTGCGCACCGACCTCGCCTGGCAGGCACTCGACGCAGCACTCGCCCGCCGTGCCGTCGTCGCGCGAGCGGTGTCCGCTGCCACCCGAGACTCGGCCCCGTCGAGCAGAGAACTTGCCGCACTGGCCGATCGGGCCGAGCGCGTAGACCGGTCGCAGCGCGAAGAGGCCGAGAACGCGGTGTCCATGGCTCTGGCCGTCGTCGAACCGAACGCGTTGCCCCCGCAACTGGTGGCCGAACTCGCCGACGCCGAGGCCCGCGTGCTGATCGCACGGCGTTTTCACAACGATGCCGTTCGCGACACCCTGGCGCTGCGCGTCAGACGCCCGGTCCGCTGGTTGCACCTCGGCGGAACCGCGGCCCTGCCGTCGTATTTCGAGATCGCCGAGCGGTCTGCTGCCGCGGCGTTCGGCAGCGAGAACCGTGCCACTCCGAGAACGTCCGCGCGGGTGGTGCTGCTCGACGAGCGTGGCCGCGTCCTGCTGCTGCGCGGACACGATCCGACGGTTCCCGACACTTTCTTCTGGTTCACCATCGGTGGGGCAGTGGAGAAGGGCGAGTCGCTCCGCGAGGCTGCGGTGCGTGAGGTACACGAAGAGACCGGCCTGACCGTCGCCGCGGCCGATCTGCGCGGTCCGCTGTGGCGCCGGGTTGCGACGTTCCCGTTCAACGGAATCCTGATCCGCTCCGAGGAACTGTTCTTCGCGCATCGAACGCAGGAGTTCGAGCCGCAGAGCGCCGGCTTCACCGACTTCGAGCGCCGCACCGTGACCGGCCACCAGTGGTGCACAGAGGCCGACATCCGTGCGCTGAGCGCCGTCGGCGAGAACGTCTATCCCCAGGATCTGGCCGAACTGCTCGACGAGGTCAACGTGGCTCTCGCTCGACGCGGCGACCCGGACGTGCGCGCTATCCGCTAGCAATCTGGACCCTTTTCGAGCAGTCCAGCAATCGTCAAGTGGTTATGGGAAACCGCCGCGTCGAGGCCTACAGTTCTGGGCGCGACTTCGCGCCGCGCGCAATCGTCCGCTCGTGCGCGGCCGGACGTGGTCGCCCGTATCAATCCGGAGCACCACGAACGGTGCCCAGAACACAGGAGTTGGCTTGAGTACCCCACACGCATCCACTACACCCGCTGGATCGGCCGAAGGCGGGTCGAGCGAGAACGGAATCGGCACCGCGCGCGTCAAGCGGGGCATGGCCGAGATGCTCAAGGGTGGCGTCATCATGGACGTGGTCACCGCCGATCAGGCCAAGATCGCCGAAGACGCCGGAGCAGTGGCCGTCATGGCACTCGAGCGCGTCCCCGCCGACATTCGCGCTCAGGGTGGGGTGTCGCGCATGAGCGATCCCGACATGATCGACAGCATCATCTCCTCGGTCAGCATCCCGGTGATGGCGAAGGCCCGCATCGGCCACTTCGTCGAAGCGCAGATCCTGCAGAGCCTCGGCGTCGACTACATCGACGAGTCCGAGGTGCTCACCCCGGCCGATTACGCCAACCACATCGACAAGTGGAACTTCACCGTTCCTTTCGTCTGTGGTGCCACCAACCTGGGTGAGGCACTGCGTCGAATCACCGAGGGTGCGGCCATGATTCGCTCCAAGGGCGAGGCCGGAACCGGCGACGTCTCGAACGCGACGACGCACATGCGCAAGATTCGCGACGAGATCCGTCGTCTCACCTCGCTTCCCGAGGACGAGCTGTACGTGGCGGCGAAGGAACTGCAGGCCCCGTACGACCTCGTCGTCGAGGTCGCCCGGGCCGGCAAACTGCCCGTCACACTGTTCACCGCCGGCGGCATCGCGACTCCCGCAGACGCAGCGATGATGATGCAGCTCGGTGCCGAGGGCGTGTTCGTCGGATCGGGAATCTTCAAGTCCGGCAACCCCAAGGAGCGCGCCGAGGCGATCGTCAAGGCCACGACGTTCTTCGACGACCCCGACGTGCTCGCGAAGGTCTCGCGCGGTCTCGGCGAGGCCATGGTCGGCATCAACGTCGACGATCTCCCCGTCGGACACCGTCTCGCCGAACGTGGCTGGTGACGGTTTCACGTCAGTTGCGTTCGAGTGCCGGGCGGTCCGGATGGTCCCATCGGACCAGAAAATCCGGCCGCTCGGCCGAGGGGTCCAGGCTGTCGTAGTAGTCGATCAGTGGGGCGCACGTCCACTGATCGGCGGCGCTGGTTCTGCGGCGTAATGCGCTCGCGGACAGGCGTAGATGCACCGACAGGTCGGCGTTCAATCCCCGTCCGAGCAGCATGGGTCCCGCGATCAGGACGATCTGATTCGCTGCCGCCGAGGCGCTGCGGGCCCGAGCCGAGCGGTCGGCGGCCTCATCCCACAGTCGCGGTAGAAAGTGACCTCCGCCACCGGGCCGCAGTGGGACGATGACCTCTCGAACAAGGGCGTCGTAGTCGAACCACAGTGTGCGATAGCTCAATTCGTCGGTGCGCGAGTACTCGAATCGAATCGATGCAGGTCGGACGTAGTCGTGCAGGTCGACGACGGCAGCCGGACGGCCCCGTGAGCGGGCGTGTTCGGCTGTGCGCGTGGCGAAGTCGACCGGCCGCGCGGCATCCGCGCCGTCGATCACGATGATCGAGCGCGCCCCGTCCTGGCACGAATCGACGATCGACTCCACCAGAAGATCGGGAAATATCGGCACCGGTTGACCCACACCGACCATCTTGCCTGGTCCGTCCATTGTTAGCCTGAGCCGTTGTCACAGAAAGGTGGACACCAGCCATGGCCAGCATCGAGGACATTCTCGAATTGGAGCGGATCGAGAACGACATCTATCGGGGACGGACTTTCCCGAGTCGGCTGCCCCGTACGTTCGGCGGTCAGGTGGCGGGCCAGGCGCTCGTCGCGGCGGTGCGCACAGTGGCACCCGAGTTTCGTGTGCACTCGCTGCACGGCTACTTCCTGCGTCCGGGTAATCCGAACGAACCGGCCGTGTTCATGGTCGACCGGATTCGCGACGGACGCTCGTTCTGCACGCGCCGCGTCACCGGAATTCAGCACGGCAAGGCGATCTTCACGATGTCTGCCTCGTTCCACGGCGACGACGACGGCATTTCGCATCAGGACGTCATGCCCGAGGTCGTGGGGCCGGACAGCCTGCCCGATCCCACCACCCTCGCCGAGTACGACCACTCGTACTACAAGGAGTGGTCGGAATGGGACATCCGTCTCATTCCTGATGACCAGACCGTCAAGCATCCCAGTTTCGCTGCGCAGCAACGTGTGTGGTTCCGCTACCGAGACACGTTGCCCGACGATCAGGTGTTCCACGTCTGCGCACTCGCCTACATGAGCGACATGACGCTGCTCGGATCGGCCAAGGTGCCACACCCGGACGCCGTCACGCAGACGGCCTCGCTCGATCACGCGCTGTGGTTCCTTCGTCCCTTCCGGGCAGACGAATGGTTGCTCTACGACCAGACGTCGCCCTCGGCCGATTTCGGGCGCGCACTGACCCAGGGGCGAATCTTCGACACGTCCGGACGGCTGGTTGCCGCGGTGGTGCAGGAAGGTCTCATGCGGTACGAGCGGGACCCCGACGCGCCCCATGTCGATCCCTTCGGGCGCAAGTGAACGCTCCGACCATCGGAGTTCTCGCACTGCAGGGCGACGTTCGCGAACATCTGGCGGCGCTCGAGTCGAGCGGCGCGCGCGGTGTCACGGTGCGTCGGCCCGCCGAGCTCGCGCAGATCGACGGACTGATCATCCCCGGCGGGGAATCGACGACCATGAGTAACCTGCTCGCCGTGTTCGATCTCATCGAACCGTTGCGCGCCCGGTTGGCCGACGGGCTGCCCGCCTACGGTTCGTGCGCGGGCATGATCCTGCTGGCGTCCGAGATTCTCGACACCAGGCCCGACGCCCGGCATCTCGATTCCCTCGACATCACCGTGCGACGCAACGCTTTCGGCCGTCAGGTCGATTCCTTCGAGACCGACCTCGACGTCATCGGCATCGACGGTGGGCCGGTGCGGGCGGTGTTCATCCGAGCGCCCTGGGTGGAGCGGGTGGGCGAGCACGTCGAGGTGCTCGCCACGGTGCCGCACGGACCGGCCGCCGGACGCGTGGTGGCCGTTCGTCAGAACTCCGTTCTCGCGACGAGCTTTCACCCCGAGGTCACCGGCGACGATCGAGTACACGCACTCTTCGTCGACATGGTGCGAGGCCGCTAGAACCTTCGACGGTCGGTCGGTGCCGAGCGCCGAACCGGGCGAGTAAAGTCGACAACACTGATTTCGAGCAGGAAGGGGCCCTATCGCATGAGCGGCCACTCAAAATGGGCCACCACCAAGCACAAGAAGGCGGTGATCGACGCCCGACGCGGCAAGTCTTTCGCCAAGCTCATCAAGAACATCGAGGTGGCGGCCCGCACGGGTGGCGGTGACCCCACCGGCAACCCGACCCTCTTCGACGCCATTCAGAAGGCGAAGAAGACCTCGGTTCCGATCGACAACATCGAGCGGGCCCGTAAGCGCGGAGCGGGCGAAGAGACCGGTGGAGCCGACTGGCAAACCATCATGTACGAGGGCTACGGACCCAACGGTGTCGCCATTCTCATCGAGTGCCTCACCGACAACCGCAACCGCGCCGCAGGCGAGGTGCGTGTCGCGATGACTCGCAACGGCGGAAACATGGCCGACCCGGGTTCGGTGTCCTACCTGTTCTCGCGCAAGGGCGTGGTGACCCTCGAGAAGAACGGTCAGAGCGAGGACGACGTTCTGATGGCCGTTCTCGAAGCCGGTGCCGAGGAAGTCAACGACAACGGTGACACCCTCGAGATCGTCAGCGAGCCGACCGACCTGATCGCCGTGCGCACCGCGTTGCAGGAGGCCGGAATCGACTACGACTCGGCCGAGGCGAGCTTCCAGGCGTCGGTGAACGTTCCGGTCGATGCCGACGGTGCACGCAAGGTGTTCAAGCTCATCGATGCACTCGAAGACAGTGACGACGTCCAGAACGTGTGGTCCAACGTCGACCTCTCCGACGAGGTCATGGCGGAGCTCGACGCAGAGGACTGACGCCTGGCGCACCCGACGACGTGATCGACCGGGTGTCGTATCCCTGATCCGACGGTGGGCTCCGCTACGCTATCGAACAACAGTTCGTAAGCGGAAGGTGTGGTGGCGTGCGGGTGATGGGTGTCGACCCCGGTCTCACCAGGTGTGGGCTCAGTCTGATCGAGGGTGGCGTGGGCCGAACGGTGGTCGCGCTCGATGTCGATGTGGTGCGGACGCCCGCGGACATGGATCTCGCGCAGCGTCTGCTGAGGATTTCCGAGGCCGCGGAGTACTGGCTCGATACGCACAAGCCCTCGGTGGTCGCGATCGAGCGAGTCTTCGCCCAACACAATGTGCGGACGGCGATGGGCACGGCCCAGGCCGGTGGCGTCATCGCCCTCGCGGCGGCCAGGCGCGGCGTCGACGTCTGCTTCCACACTCCCAGCGAGGTCAAGGCCGCAGTCACGGGCAACGGCTCGGCCGACAAGGCTCAGGTGACCGCCATGGTCATGCGCATTCTCGGCCTGCAGACCGCACCGACTCCCGCCGACGCGGCCGACGCTCTGGCCCTCGGTATCTGTCACTGCTGGCGAGCGCCCATGATCGCCCGGATGGCGAAGGCCGAAGCGATGGCCGCTGAACAGAAACGCAAGTACGACGCGCGTCTGGCCGAGGAGCGCAAGGCGCGTGCCGTCGTGGCACGCAGGATCGAGAAGATGGCCAAGAAGGAGGCGGGCGCACGATGATCGCGTCGATCAGGGGTTCGGTGTTCGACATCGCGCTCGATCACGCCGTGCTCGAGGCGGCGGGCGTCGGGTACCGGGTCAACGCCACTCCGGCGACGTTGGCCACGCTGCACCGGGGGAGCGAAGCGACCCTCTTGACGACCATGATCGTGCGTGAGGATTCGCAGACGCTGTACGGGTTCCCCGACAAGGAGTCGCGTGAGCTGTTCGAGTTGCTCCTCACCGTGACCGGCGTCGGCCCGCGAATCGCCATGGCAACTCTTGCTGTACACGAGCCCGATGCGCTGCGAACTGCGTTGGCGGACAGTGATATCGGAGCTCTGACCAGGGTGCCCGGTATCGGGAAGCGCGGCGCGGAGAGAATGGTCGTCGAGCTGCGCGACAAGGTCGACGCGGTGGTCGGACGAGCCGGAAGCGCGGCCGTGCCGGGATCCGGTGCGGGCAATTCGATGCGAGACCAGATCGTCGAAGCGCTGATCGGTCTCGGATTCCCCACGAAGCAGGCCGAGGAAGCAACCGACGCGGTACTCGCTCAGCAGCCGGAGGCCACGACGTCGACCGCGTTGAGGTCGGCGCTGGCGTACCTCGGCAAGTCCAGGTAGGCCCGGGTGACCGAGGGCGACCAGTTCGCCGAATCCCAGGTCGGTGCGGACGCGATGTCCGACGACTTGGACGTCGAAACGAGTCTGCGTCCGAAGAACCTCACCGATTTCATCGGCCAACCTCGCGTGCGGGAGCAGCTCCAGCTCGTGTTGTCGGGTGCCAAGATGCGTGGCGGCACCCCCGATCACATCCTCATGTCCGGGCCGCCGGGCCTCGGCAAGACCAGTATGGCGATGATCATCGCGGCAGAGCTGGGAACCTCGCTACGGCTCACGTCGGGTCCGGCGCTCGAGCGGGCAGGTGATCTGGCGGCGATGCTCAGCAACCTGGTCGAAGGGGACGTGCTGTTCATCGACGAGATCCATCGCATCGCCCGTCCGGCCGAGGAGATGCTGTACCTGGCGATGGAGGATTTCCGGGTCGACGTCATCGTCGGCAAGGGCCCGGGAGCGACGTCGATTCCACTCGAGGTCGCGCCGTTCACCCTCGTCGGTGCCACCACCAGGTCGGGTGCGCTGACCGGGCCGTTGCGCGATCGGTTCGGATTCGTGGCACACATGGATTTCTACGAGCCCAGCGAGCTCGAACGAATCCTGATGCGGTCGGCAGGGATTCTGGGCGTACCGATCGACCGGGACGGCTGCGCAGAGATCGCCGGGCGCTCGCGCGGAACCCCCCGAATCGCGAACCGATTGCTCCGTCGAGTCCGCGACTACGCGGACGTCCGTGGCGACGGCACCGTCACCCAGGACACCGCGAAGGCCGCGCTGGTGGTCTACGACGTCGACAAACTCGGGCTCGACCGACTCGACCGCGCAGTACTGAGCGCGCTCATCCGGAGCTTCGGCGGGGGACCGGTGGGTGTATCGACACTGGCCGTCGCCGTCGGCGAGGAACCGTCGACGGTCGAAGAAGTGTGCGAGCCGTTCCTGGTGCGTGCCGGAATGATCGCCCGTACCCCCCGCGGGCGCGTCGCGACCGCTGCTGCGTGGCAACACCTCGGTCTGACGCCGCCGCCGGACCTCGCAGTGGGAGGAATTTCGGTCCGATCCTCGGAGGTCCAGCAGGGATTATTCGAATGAATCGGGCACAACGGGACACGAACGGACCGGGCCGGTTCCAGGTAATGGCACACTGGGTAGCTGCGAGGCCCGCACCGGCGACGTTCTCGCACGAGACAATGACGTATTTCGAACCCGACTTCGAGGACTGACCTTCCGATGGATTTGCTGTTTCCGCTGCTGATCGTGGCCCTTCTGGTACCGCTGTTTCTCAATGCGCGTCGACAGAAGAAGGTGTTGGCCAAGACCACGGAAATGCAGGACTCGCTGAAGATCGGCGACGAGGTCGTCACCACCGCAGGCCTGTACGCCCGTGTCGTCCTGGTCGAGGACGACACGATCGACCTGGAGATCGCCGACGGCGTCATCACCACCTGGTCGCGTGCAGTCGTACGTGAGGTGTTGCCCGACGACACCGAGTTCGACGACACCGACATCGACGCGACCACCGATGCGGACCTCGCGGCCCTCGGCTCGAACGACACCGCGGGTCCGTCCCTGAGCAAGGCAGACGCGAGCCGGCCGGACGAGACGATCGAGCAGACGTCGAAGAGGCTCGAAAAAGAGTGAGCACGATGTGAACGAACCGCTGTCGGAGACAGTATCCGGCAGCGGTTTTCTCTGCGGTGACCGATGTGGTGCACAATCGCACCGCTCACTGCTGACACAGCGGGCCGCCAGGCCCTGCAGGAACCGACACTTTCCATCGCCTCAGAGGAGAAACACACACCGTGGCACCTTCCAGCGGACCGGTGCAACCCGCCCGCTATCTCGCCGTTTTTGCGGTGCTGATGGCAGCGGTGTACGCCATGGTCTTCTTCACCGGAGACAAAGACCCCTCGCCGAAGTTGGGAATCGACCTGCAGGGCGGCACGCGCGTGACACTCACCGCGCGGACCCCCGACGGCAATGCACCGACGCAGGACAGCTTGAAGCAGGCGCAGCAGATCATCGAGACCCGCGTCAACGGTCTCGGTGTCTCCGGCTCCGAGGTGGTCATCGACGGTGACAACCTCGTCATCACGGTGCCCGGCGACGACAGCTCCCAGGCGCGGACCCTCGGGCAGACCGCGCGACTGTTCATCCGGCCCGTCGTTGGATCCGTTGCTCCGTCGACGGGCGAGGGTGCTGGCACGCAGCAGACCCCGGTCGACCCGGCCGCGCCGGTCGATCCTGCGGCACCGGTCGATCCTGCGGCACCGGCAGACCCTGCTGCTTCGGCGGATCCGGCTGCGCCCGTAGATCCGGCCACTCCGCAGAACCGTGTGTTCCCGGCGCAGGATCCGTCTGCGGTCGATCCGACGCCTGCTCCTGCGACCGACGCACCCGCTACCGACGAACCCGCGACAGACGATCCCGCCGCGGATGCTTCGCTGTCCGACGCGGATCGCGCTGCCCAGGAGATCGCCGACGCCAAGACGCTTCGGCAGAGCGAGGACCCGCAGGTCCAGCAGCTCGCGATGCAGTCCCTCGACTGCAACGCAGCAGACCCGCTCGCCGGTAACGACGATCCGGCGCTGCCCCTCGTGGCGTGCTCGACCGACGGAACGGCCGTCTACCTGCTCGGTCCCACGATCATCGACGGTCAGCAGATATCCGACGCCACCTCCGGCTTCGACAGTCAGCAGGCCCAGTTCCAGGTCAGCCTGACGTTCGACTCGGAAGGCTCGAACACCTGGGCTCAGTTCACCGCGGCCAATCTGCAGAAGCAGGCTGCGTTCGTGCTGGACTCGAAGGTGATCAGTGCACCGGTCATTCAGGGGGCCACCCCAGCGGGCAGCGCCACCTCGATCACCGGCAACTTCAACAACCAGACCGCGTCCGAGCTCGCCAACACCCTCAAGTACGGCTCTTTGCCGCTCTCCTTCGTGTCCTCCGAGGCCGAGACGGTGTCGGCAACACTGGGATTGGCCTCGCTCGAAGCAGGTCTGCTCGCCGGTGCCATCGGACTGGCGCTGGTGTTGGTCTACTGCCTGCTCTACTACCGTGCCCTCGGGCTGCTCACTGCGCTGTCGTTGGCGCTGGCCGGTCTCGTGGTCTACGGAATCATCGTTCTGTTGGGCCGATGGATCAGCTTCACACTCGACCTCGCAGGCATCGCAGGCCTGATCATCGGTATCGGTATGACCGCGGACTCGTTCGTGGTGTTCTTCGAGCGCATCAAGGACGAGATCAGGGAGGGCCGCAGCTTCCGATCGGCGGTTCCTCGCGGTTGGGCACGCGCCCGCAAGACGATCCTGTCGGGCAATGCGGTGAGCTTCATCGCTGCCGCAGTGCTCTACGTGTTGGCGGTCGGTCAGGTCCGCGGCTTCGCGTTCACCCTCGGACTGACGACGATCCTGGACATCATAGTCGTGGTGCTGGTGACATGGCCGCTGGTGTACCTGGCATCGAAATCCACCTTCTGGTCCAAGCCGTCCGTCAACGGACTCGGTGCCGTCCAGCAGATCGCGCTCGAACGCAAGCGCGCAGCCAACAAGGCACTCGCCGTCAAGACCGGCACTGCGCCGTCGAAGGAGGCATGACATGTCGGACACGACCACGTCGACCCCATCGCCCCTCGACGATTCGGGTGTCGATCAATCCACCCAGCCGAAGCACAGCTGGCTGTCCAGGTTGTACACCGGTACCGGTGCCTTCGACATCGTCGGTCGTCGCCGGTTCTACTACATCCTCACCGGCGTCATCGTGCTCGTGTGCCTGCTGAGCTTCCTCGTTCGCGGCTTCACCCTCGGTATCGACTTCGAGGGCGGAACCCGGATCGCGCTGCCCGCGGCCGACAACATCACCACCGAGCAGGTCGAGACCGTGTACGACGACGCGCTCGGCATGCCGCCGGTGTCGGTACAGACCGTCGGTGCGGGTGCCGCAGCAACGGTGCAGATTCGCTCCGAAGCTCTCGACCCCGCCGAAGTGGACACTCTTCGCCAGGCGTTGTTCGAGGCATTCCAGCCGCAGGACAACTCGGGTACCGCGACCCCCAACGCCATCAGCGTGTCGGACGTCAGCGAGACCTGGGGCAGCCAGATCACCCAGAAAGCTCTGATCGCGCTCGTAGTCTTCCTGGTCATCGTCAGCATCTACATCGCTGTCCGGTACGAGCGAGACATGGCGTTGGCGGCGCTGGCCGCCTTGGGATTCGACCTCCTGGTGACCGCAGGCGTGTACTCGCTCGTCGGATTCGAGGTGACGCCGGCAACCGTGATCGGCCTGCTGACGATCCTCGGTTTCTCGCTGTACGACTCTGTGGTGGTGTTCGACAAGGTCGAGGAGAACACCCGCGGCATCCTGAACCTGCATCGCAAGACGTACGCCGAACAGGCGAACCTGGCCGTCAACCAGACCCTGATGCGCTCGATCAACACCACCGTGATCGGTGTCCTCCCGGTGATCGCACTCATGATCATCGCGGTATGGCTACTCGGAGTGGGCACGCTGAAGGATCTGGCTCTGGTGCAGTTGGTCGGCATGATCGTCGGTGCCTACTCGTCGATCTTCTTCGCCACTCCGTTGCTGGTGACGCTCAAGGAGAAGTGGGGCCCCGTCGCAGTCCATACCCGCAAGGTCCACTCCAAGCGCGCCGAAGCGGCAGCCCGCGCAGCCGGCCTCGCTCCGGAGCCGGTTGCCGTCGGTGTGGCCGCCCCGAAGGCGTCGGCTCCGCAGCCGGGCAACCGCCCCACCGGGAAACGAAACAAGAAGCGTCGGTAGAACCACCCTCGACAGGGACGGAGAGTGCACGTGAAACGACGGTGGAGCGCGGCACTGGTGGCAGCGAGTGTCGGCGCAGTGTCCATCACTGCGTGTTCGTCGCCCGAGGACAAGGTGCCCTCGATCGGCTACTCGTTCGACAACGTGGTGAACACGTACAACGCCAGAACCGTCGACGGCGCGGCGTCGGGAGCCCGGCAGGCGTTCACTCGGGTGCAGGTGGGCTTCAGCTACCTCGGGCCCGAGGGAGACGCGTTGTCGGACAACGACATCGGAACAGCCACGGTGGTTCCCGGTGACACGCTGACCGTGCAGTACTCCATCGCCCCGGCCGCGACGTACTCCGACGGTGCGCCGATGGCCTGCGACGACCTGGTGTTGGCCTGGGCGGCGAACAGCGGAAGGTTCGCCACCGACCGCCCCCTGTTCGACGCGGCGTCGACGGCCGGGTACTCCGACATCGAGCGCATCGATTGCGTTCCTGGGGCCAAGGAAGCCACTGTCGTCTTCGCGTCCGGCCGCAGCTACCAGAACTGGCGCGCGCTGTTCGGTGCCACCGACCTGCTACCGGCACACGTCGCGGCTCGGGCCGCGGGCGTGCCGAACGTCGTCGATCCCATCCTGGGCGAGGACGACGACGTGGTGAGCCGCATCGCCGACTTCTGGAACACCGGATGGACCCTGACGCCGGGCTCGATCGACCTCTCGCTACTGCCCTCGGCCGGCCCGTACCGGGTCGAGTCATACTCCGCCGAGGACGGTCTCGTGCTCGTGGCGAACGACGCCTGGTGGGGAAACCCGCCCGAGACCGCGCAGGTGGTCGTCTGGCCCAAGGGCACCGACCTGACGGCGAAGGCTGCGGACGGCTCGCTGGACGTGATCGACCACGGGGCCGGTGCCGTCGATCTCGGGACCCCCGAGGGATTCACGACCACCGAGCAACCGTCGCGAGGCGTCGAGCAATTGACGTTCGCAACCCAGGGGGTGTTGGCCGACGCGAGTGCACGTCGAGCAGTGGCCGCGTGCATCCCGAGATCGGATCTGTTCGACACGTTGGGTCACCCCGGTTTCGAGGCGGCTGCGGCGGGCCTCGGCTCGGGCCTCGTCGACTCTCGTCTCGTCCAGCCCGACACACTCGAGTACCCATCGGTCGCAGCGGTGGTGGGTGATCGATACCAGCGTTCGGACCTGGACCAGGCGGGCCGAGAACTGGAGGCCGCAGGCGTGGACGCACTGACCGTTCGTGTCGGCTACCGGGGACCGGACGCGCGCCGCGCCCAGGTGGTGAGTCGCATGGCTGCCGATTGCGCGGCCGCAGGCATCACCGTCGAGGACGCGAGCTCACCGGACTTCACACCGTCCGCCCTGCGGGCCGGGGCGGTCGATGCCGTCCTCGGTAGCAGCGGATCGCTTCCCGGACCGTCGGGTTCGGCTGCCGCGGTCACCGCACGGTATTCGTTGCGGACGGGCATCGGTCTGAACGTCGGCGGATACAGCAACGGCAGGATCGACTCCATCGTCGATCAGTTGGCGGTGACCGACGATCCCGAGCGCATTCTGGCGCTGGCCACCGAGGGCGAGAACATCCTGTGGAACGACATGCCGTCGCTTCCCCTGTACAACGAGCCGCGTACGACTGTCGTCAGTGACGGCATGCAGGACGTGGTGCCCAACCCGACGGCCGCTGGTGCCGGATGGAACATGGATCGGTGGGTGCTTCTTCGATGAACGACGCAGGCGGTGCAGTGGGTGCTGCCGCTGCCGTGACCAGGCTGACGCGGTGGGTCGACGACTTCCCCGTCCCCGGTGTGCGCTTCGGCGATCTGACACCGGTGTTCGCGGACGGGCCGGCGTTACGCAGTGTCGTGTCGGAGCTGGCGCAAGGGTTCGAGGACGTCGACCTGGTGGCGGGTATCGACGCACGGGGATTCCTGCTGGGGGCCGGAGTTGCCCTCGAACTCGGGTGCGGTGTGCTCGCGGTGCGCAAGGCGGGAAAGCTTCCGCCTCCGGTGCATTCACGGTCGTACGATCTCGAGTACGGAACCGCCGAACTGCAGATCCCGACTGCGATCGACGTGGCCGGACGACGAGTTCTGGTGGTCGACGACGTGCTGGCGACCGGCGGTACCGTCGATGCGACGGCTCGGTTGTTGGCCGAGCAGGGCGCGGTGATCGCCGGTGCTGCTGTGGTTCTCGAGATCGCCGTTCTGGGTGGGCGCGACAAGTGCAGTGGCTACCCGCTCGGCTGCCTGGTTCGAGTATGAGGACTAAAGTCTCTTTCACAATGCGTTGATGTTCCGGCGTCAGCGCGGAACGTGTGGCAGGAGGTGATGAGAGTGACCCGTTACATCGATCAGCCCTTGCCCGATCGGCCTGCCGTCCCCGAGCGGCCCGCAGTTGCCGATCAGACCGGCGTTACCGATCGGACCGGTGGACTCGTCACGACCGACGAGGCCGCGTCCGGTGATGCCGGCCCGGCCGTCGACACTCCGGTTTCCCGCGATCCGGTGGCGTCCGATTCGCAGGCGCCGTCGGGAACCCGTAACTCGGCACCTGTCCCCACTTCGGCGTCGCGGCGGGTGCGAGCACGTCTGGCGCGCCGCATCACCGCTGGACGCAGCGCCGCGGTCAAGCCGGTGCTCGAGCCACTGGTAAGCCTGCACCGCGAGCTCTATCCCAAGGCCGACCTGGCGTTGCTGCAGCGGGCCTACGACGTGGCGGACGAGCTGCATGCCTCGCAGATGCGCAAGTCCGGGGACCCCTACATCACGCATCCGCTCGCCGTGGCCAATATTCTGGCCGAGTTGGGGATGGACACGACCACTCTGGTTGCGGCGCTGCTGCACGACACTGTCGAGGACACCGGATATTCGCTCGCCAAGTTGACCGAGGAGTTCGGCGACGAGGTGTCTCATCTCGTGGACGGAGTGACCAAGCTCGACAAGGTCGTGCTCGGAACCGCGGCCGAGGGCGAGACGATCCGCAAGATGATCATCGCGATGGCGCGAGATCCACGGGTGTTGGTCATCAAGGTCGCCGATCGGTTGCACAACATGCGCACCATGCGGTTCCTGCCTCCGGAGAAGCAGGCGCGCAAAGCCAAGGAGACGCTGGAAGTCATTGCGCCGCTTGCTCATCGGCTCGGGATGGCCACGGTCAAGTGGGAGCTCGAAGACCTGGCGTTCGCGATTCTTCATCCGAAGAAGTACGACGAGATCGTGCGTCTCGTCGCCGATCGTGCGCCGTCCCGCGACACCTACCTCGAAAAGGTTCGGGCCGAGATCAACGCGACACTCGCCGCGTCGCGAATCAGTGCCGTCGTCGAGGGGCGCCCGAAGCACTACTGGTCGATCTACCAGAAGATGATCGTCAAGGGCCGCGACTTCGACGACATCCACGACCTCGTCGGCGTCCGCATTCTGTGCGACGAGATCCGTGACTGCTATGCCGCTGTCGGCGTGGTCCATTCGTTGTGGCAGCCGATGGCGGGCCGTTTCAAGGACTACATCGCGCAGCCGCGTTACGGGGTCTACCAGTCGCTGCACACCACGGTGATCGGCCCCGAGGGCAAGCCCCTCGAGGTGCAGATCCGCACGCGCGACATGCACCGCACAGCCGAGTTCGGCATCGCTGCGCACTGGCGTTACAAGGAGACCAAGGGCAAGCATTCGCAGGACAATGCCGAGGTCGACGACATGGCGTGGATGCGTCAGCTTCTCGACTGGCAGCGAGAAGCCGCCGATCCGGGGGAGTTCCTCGAGTCGCTGCGCTACGACCTCGCGGTCAAGGAGATCTTCGTCTTCACCCCCAAGGGTGATGTCGTCACCCTGCCTGCCGGATCGTGTCCGGTCGACTTCGCGTACGCGGTGCACACCGAGGTGGGGCATCGCTGTATCGGCGCGCGGGTCAACGGTCGACTCGTCGCACTGGAACGGACTCTCGACAACGGTGAAGTGGTCGAGGTGTTCACCTCCAAAGCCGCCACTGCCGGTCCCAGTCGGGACTGGCAGGGGTTCGTAGCCTCCCCGCGAGCCAAGACCAAGATTCGCCAGTGGTTCGCCAAGGAGCGCCGCGAGGAAGCCCTGGAGGCAGGCAAGGACGGCATCGCCAAGGAGGTTCGTCGAGGCGGACTTCCCTTGCAGCGCTTGATGAATGCCGAGTCCATGTCGGCGATCGCGCACGAGCTACGGTACGTCGACGTCTCCGCGCTCTACACCGCGGTCGGCGAGAATCATGTGTCCGCCCGCCACGTGGTGCAGCGGCTGGTCGCCCATCTCGGTGGCGTCGGCGATGTCGAGGAAGAGCTCGCCGAGCGGTCGACACCGTCGACGATCCCGACTCGACCCCGTCAGGTCGGCGACGCGGGAGTGCTGGTCACCGGTGCCGAGGGTGTTGTCGCGAAACTGGCGAAGTGCTGCACTCCGGTGCCGGGAGACGAGATCCTCGGATTCGTCACCCGTGGTGGATCGGTGAGTGTCCACCGCACCGACTGCACCAACGCACGCTCGCTCGAAGAGCAGTCCGAACGGTTCATCGAAGTTCAGTGGGCACCGTCGGCGTCCTCGGTGTTCCTGGTCGCCATTCAGATCGAGGCACTCGACCGTCACCGGCTGCTCTCCGACGTCACCAAGGCGCTCGCCGACGAGAAGGTCAATATTCTCTCGGCGTCCGTCGCGACGTCGGGGGACCGGGTTGCGATCAGCAAGTTCACGTTCGAGATGGGCGACCCGAAGCACCTCGGGCATGTGCTGAACGTCGTGCGCAACGTCGAGGGAGTGTATGACGTGTACCGCTTGACGTCTGCGGCCTGAGCGGCAGTCCACGGAAGCAACGAGAGGGTGAGCAGATACTCTGCTCACCCTCTCGTCTTTCTGAACTCAGGCTGCGGACTCCACGATCACCGGATTCGCCGGTGCACCGTCCTCGGAGCCGCCGGTGACCCCGCCCGCTGCGATGGCGTCGAGGGTTTGCAGACCGGCGTCCGAGATGGTGCCGAACACCGTGTACTGCGGCGGCAGCACCGAATCGGCGTACACCAGGAAGAACTGGCTGCCGTTGGTATCGGGGCCTGCATTGGCCATGGCCAGCGTTCCGCGGGGGTAGACCACCGGATTCTCGGCCTGCGCCGGATCGTCGGTGTACGCGGTGGTGGGGTACTCGTTGGCGAAGGTGTATCCCGGTCCGCCTCGACCGGACCCGGACGGGTCACCGCACTGCAGCACTTCGAGGCCCGGTGACGTCGTCAGACGGTGACAGGGCGAGCCGTCGAAATATCCCTGCTGGACGAGGCCGACGACGCTGTTGACGGTGCACGGTGCCTGAGTCCGGTCGAGCGTGATGTCGATCGGACCCTGATTGGTGGACAACGTCACATCGACGTTTCCGTACACGTCGATGTTGTCGGTCGCGGGCGCCTCGACCTCCTTGGCGGCCGGGGACTCGGCCGGATACGAGCAGGACACCGTGTCGGTCGTCGGCTGCGGCACGGGCGGCAACGCGCCGAAACGGGACAGATCGAGGGCAGGCCGCGGCGCGGGTGCTGCGGTCGTCGTCGTCGTTGTCGACGACGGTGTGGTGGCCGGTGCAGCTGTCGGTTCGGCCGAACTGGAACACCCTGCGAGTACCAGCGCGGTGGCCGAGACCGCGATCGTCAGCGCCGAGGTGCGCTTCACAGGTCGCTCAGCATGGACGTGATGTCGACCGGTTCGGCGGGGGCTCCGTCGGATGCGCCGCCCTCCACTCCCTTGGCTGCGATGGCGTCGAGAGTGGCGAGTCCGGTCTCGTCGATGGTGCCGAACGCGGTGTAGGCGGGCGGCAGTTCCGAATCGCCGTAGACGAGGAAGAACTGGCTGCCGTTGGTACCCGGGCCTGCGTTGGCCATGGCCAACGTACCGCGTGGGTAGGAGATCGGGGTCTGAGCAGCGGGGTCGCCCTCGGCATAGGTATCGGTGGGGAATTCGTCGGCGAACTGATAGCCCGGTCCGCCGGAGCCGGTGCCCGTGGGATCGCCGCACTGCAGAACCTGCAGGCCCGCGCCCGTGGTGAGTCGATGGCAGGTGGTGCCGTCGAAGTAGCCCTGATTGGCGAGCGAGACGAAACTGTTGACCGTGCACGGAGACTCGGGATTGTTCAGCGTCAGCCCGATGTTCCCCGCAGACGTGGTCATGCTGTAGCTCAGCGGCTCGTCGCTGGTGGGGACGTTGTCGGTGCGCGGGGGAGTGTTCTCCTTGGCCGCAGGCTGTGTCGCGGCGGGATAGGAGCAGTTCACCGTCTCGGGCAGCGGCTCGGTGCGCCCTGCTGCGATGATCGAATCGGCGGGTGCCGACGTCGTCGACTCCTGGGCGGTGCTCGCATCGTCGTCACCGCGGGTCACCACGAACACGACCGAGACGACGGCCACGACCGCGACGACACCGAGAATGGAACCGGCGATCGTCAATTGCTTACGACGTCGCGCTCGCTCGGCGCGGCGTACGAGTTGGCGTTCGAGCTTTCGTTTGGCAGCCTCGCGCCGTTGCTCGTTGCTGGGCAATTCGTGTTCCTCCCGCTTGTCGAAAAACGACCTCGCCCGCTCGCTGCACGGACCGATCGTGTGGTAATCGGCCGAGAATCGGCCAACGCGAGTTTGCCATCACTGCCTGAGAGCATGCTGGGGGGACCCGGCGGGAGCGGCCCCACTAAGCTTGCTCGGTACTTCGGCCTCAGCCTTTAGGAGCGTTTGTCTTGCTCGTCACCGGATTCCCCGCAGGCATGTTTCAGACGAACTGTTACATCCTGGCCCAGGACGACGCGTCCGAGTGTGTCGTCGTCGATCCCGGTCAGGACGCCGCTGATCCGTTGATCGACTTCCTGACGCAGTCCTCGCTCACCCCCACCGCAGTACTGCTCACGCACGGTCATCTTGACCACACGTGGTCGGTGGAGCCGATCTGCGCAAAGTACGGCATCCCGGCGTACATCGCACCCGAGGACCGCTACATGCTGTCCGATCCGATCAAGGGAACGGGTCCGACGTTGGCGGCAGTGCTCGGCGACCTCGAGTTCCACGAACCGGCCGAGGTGATCGAGCTCACGGACGGTCTACGGCTCGAGCTGGCCGGCATCGAATTCACGGTGGTGCACACTCCCGGGCACACCCAGGGGTCGGTGGTGTTCCTCGCCCATGCCGACGGGCCCGACGGATCGGTTCCGCTGGCCCTGACCGGGGACACCCTCTTCGCGGGATCGATCGGGCGCACCGATCTGCCCGGCGGCGATCACGACCAACTGCTGAGGTCCATCGCGACTCGGCTGCTCCCGCTGAGCGACGACACGGTGGTGCTCCCGGGTCACGGCGGACAGAGCTCGATCGGCCAGGAGCGCGGGTCCAACCCGTTCCTCGTTGGACTCACCGACCCCGAGCAAGGAAAGCTGTGAGCGTGAGCAAGCCGACCGCCTTTTCCGCCCCCAAGGGGATTCCCGATTACTTTCCCCCGAACTCGGCCGAGTTCGTCGCCGTTCGCGAAGGGCTGCTCGACGCGGCCCGCAACGCCGGCTACGGCCACATCGAACTGCCGATCTTCGAGGACACCGGCCTGTTCGCCCGCGGGGTCGGGGAGTCGACCGATGTGGTGAGCAAGGAGATGTACACGTTCGACGATCGTGGAGACCGATCGGTGACGCTGCGCCCCGAGGGCACCGCAGGGGTCATGCGCGCGGTGATCGAGCACGGTCTGGATCGGGGAGCACTGCCGGTCAAGCTCGCCTACGCCGGGCCGTTCTTCCGTTACGAGCGCCCACAGGCCGGGCGGTACCGGCAGCTGCAGCAGGTTGGTGTCGAGGCGATCGGCGTCGACGACCCGGCGCTGGACGCCGAGGTCATCGCCGTGGCCGATGCCGGTTTTCGTGCCCTCGGGCTCACCGGGTTCCGACTCGAGATCACCTCGCTCGGTGACGACACCTGCCGCCCGCAGTACCGAGAGCTGTTGCAGCAGTTCCTGTTCGCCCTTCCCCTCGACGAGGACACGCGTCGACGTGCCGAGATCAACCCACTGCGGGTGCTCGACGACAAGCGGTCCGAGGTGCGTGAAATGACCGCGGACGCGCCGTTGATGCTCGATCACCTCTCCGATTCGGCGAAGGAACACTTCGACGAAGTGCTGGCATACCTGGACGTGATGAACGTTCCGTACCTGGTGAATCCGCGGATGGTGCGTGGCCTCGACTACTACACCAAGACGACGTTCGAATTCGTGCACGACGGGCTCGGCGCACAATCGGGCATCGGCGGCGGTGGACGCTACGACGGATTGATGGAACAGCTCGGTGGGCAGGCGCTCTCCGGAATCGGGTTCGGTCTCGGCGTCGATCGCACAGTGCTGGCACTCGCCGCCGAGGGCAAGACCGCGGGCGCGACGGCACGATGCCAGGTCTTCGGCGTTCCGATGGGGGCCGGTGCCAAGCTGGCGATCGTCGACATCGCGGCTCAGCTTCGCGAACGAGGAATAGCCGTGGACATGGCCTACGGAAATCGCGGAATCAAGGGTGCCATGAAGGCCGCCGACCGATCCGGCGCGCGGTTCGCGTTGGTGCTCGGCGACCAGGAATTGGTTGCGGAATCGGTTCTGATGAAAGACCTTTCGAACGGCGAGCAGGAGACCGTTCCGATGGCCGACGTGGTCGATGCCCTCGGAGCGCGCCTTGGCCGGTGATCGTCGGCCCGGTGACTCCGGGTCCAATGCGGGGCCGGTAGCCCTGGACCTGGTCTCGGTGGAGTTCCTGGCACCGCGCCTGCGCAAGATCATCGTCGGGTCGGCCGCGATCGGGATTCTTCTCGCCGTCGTCCTGGCGCTGTTCGCGCCGGTATGGGTTGCAGTTCTCGTCGGGGTGATCGTCGGCGGTCCCGCAGTACTGTCGGGTTGGCTCGGTCTGCGCCGACGGGTGTGGCTCGACGGCCCGCAACTGTGCGCGCGGGGGTTGCGCACTCGCCGGCTGAAGATGCCGGAGGTGGTGACGGCCGAACTGACGATTCGGACGGCCGGAATCGATCAGATCTCGCTGCGGCTCTACGACGGGCGTACCCACATCGTGCTTCCCCTAGCGCTCTACACCAGGGATGGGGGCCGTGAACTGCCGATTCTCGCGTTACGCACCCTCGCCGACTCCCTGTGGACCACCGAGCTGGTGCCTGCCGCGGCGATCGCATCGGTGCTGGTGGATCAGCTGCGCGCCGAGGCACGCGACGCCGGACTCGACCAACGGCCGCTCTACCGCGCCGTCGAACTCGTCCGGAGCAAAGGACGGACTCCGCAGGCGACGCTGACCGACCGTGAGGTCGCTCAGCTGCTCGACTGAGTCGTGGTCAGGTGACCAGGAAGGCGTCGAGCACGACGGCTTCGGCGGAGCGAGATCCGGACGTGACGACGAGTGCGCGGTTGAGATAGGTGAACTTCGGAACTGCGGTCGACACGCTGAGGGTGCCGCGGAAGTAGTAGGTGGCGGGATCGACCTCACGTTCGGGATCGTTCAGAGCGTCGATGACGTCGGCAGGCCCGAACTGAACCCCGCGGTAGTCGAGCGAGAGGTAACCGCCGGTCGCCAATTCGAGAACGAGATCGCTGCTGAACTCGGTGCATCCGTCCGGCCGAGTGACGCTGACGACGGTCGACCCTGCTGCGAGGGTGCCCTCGATGTCGGGGCCGGGAGCTGCGCCGCCGAGCACGGTGGTGACCACCCGCTCACCGGCGGGTACCGAACCGATGTCGATTCCCGGTCCCAGCGTGAGGCCGAGACGCAGAATGGGTTCGAGGGTCGGTGTGTTCGGGGCGGTCACGGCGGTGCACTCCTAGGATCGACTGTGGGCCTACGCTATCGCCCTCCGGTGACCACACCCGAGCGGGTACCGGCGGGGTCGGCCGGCCTTGACACGACATAGAACAAATGTTCGACTGTGTGCATGCGATGGGCCGGTCAGACTCTCGACGCCGCGGACGACGGGGCGCTCCCGGGGCTCGAGCGGTCCGGGCTGGTCCGAAGCGTGCAGACGCCCGAGTTCGAGGGCATCACCTTCCACGAGGTGCTGTGCAAGAGCGCCCTGAACGAGGTGCCGAGCGAATCGCAGGTGCCGTTCTCCTGGACCGTCAATCCGATGCGTGGGTGCTCACACGCATGCCGGTACTGCTTCGCTCGCCCGACGCACGAATATTTGGATCTGGACTCCGGCAACGATTTCGACACGCAGATCGTCGTGAAGACGAACGTGGCGGCGGTACTGCGCAAGGAACTCTCACGCCGGTCGTGGAAACGGGAGCCGGTGGCCCTCGGTACCAACACCGACCCCTACCAACGCGCGGAGGGTCGATATCGGTTGATGCCCGGCATCATTCGGGCACTGACCGAATCGGGCACGTCGTTCTCGATTCTCACCAAGGGCACCTTGCTGCGGCGTGATCTGCCCCTGTTGACGCTCGCCGCGCAGCAGGTCGACGTGCAGGTGAGCATCAGCCTGGCCATTCACGACGCCGACCTGCAGAAGCAGCTCGAGCCCGGAACCCCCAGTCCGCGAGCGCGATTGGACCTCATTCGTGCGGTACGTGATGCGGGACTGGACTGCGGGGTTCTGGTGGCACCGGTCATTCCGTTTCTCACCGACGGGGCCAAGCAACTGGACGGTCTGATCGGTGCCCTGGCCGAGGCCGGTGCGACGACCGTGACGGCCCTGCCGATGCATCTGCGTTCGAGCACCAAGGACTGGTACATGAGCTGGCTGGTGAAGGAACACCCCGCGTTGGTGCGTCGATACCGTCAGCTCTACGGACACGGGGCGTACGTGACTCCCGAGTACAAGCAGTGGCTGAAAGCCAGAATCGATCCGCTGCTCGACGCCTACGGGTTCGCCGCAGAGCAGACCCGCTCGCTGCCCGCCAACGAGCCGGCCGATTCCCGAGAACTGGTGACCTCGGGGCCCGCTCTCACCCTGTTCTGATCGGTGCCGGTTCAGGGATTGTTCAGATCGCGTGCCGCGAACGTGTCGCAGGCCGCCACCTGTCCGGACTCGTAGCCCGCGGTGAACCACGCCTGTCGCTGCGCGGACGAACCGTGAGTCCAGCCCTCGGGGTTGACGCTGCCCGTAGATGCCTGCTGAATTCGGTCGTCGCCCACCGACGATGCCGCGGAGAGGGCGTCGTCGATGTCGGTGGTGGTCAGCGGCTCGAGGAACGGAACCCCGGTGTCCGGGTCGACGGTGTCGGCTGCGTAGTGCGCCCAGATTCCCGCGTAGCAGTCGGCCTGCAACTCCACTTTGACGCCACCGGACTCGGGTCCCTGCGGATCGGCCTGGGCGCGGCCGATGTCGCCCAGTTGGTTCTGCAGGTGGTGGCCGATCTCGTGCGCCACCACGTACTCCTGCGCCAACGGGCCGCCGCTGGAGCCGAACTGGTCGACGAGAACCTGAAAGAAGCTCGTATCGAAGTAGGCGGTGGAATCGGCCGGGCAGTAGAACGGCCCGACGGCGCTGGTGGCGTTGCCGCAGCCGGTGTTGGTTGCTCCCGAGAACAGATTCACGCCGGGTTGAACGTAAGCGACACCGGTCTGCGCTTGCAGCTGAGATTCCCAGACGGTGTCCAGACTCGATACCGTGAATCCGATTCGGCAGTCGATCTTGCTGTTCGCTTCCGCCTCTGTCTCGCAGCCCTCGAGGGTCCCCGAGGCACCGGAGTCGACCTGCCCTGCAGAGCTGTCGCCGCCACTGATCTGATTGAGAATCGAGCCGGGATCTCCGCCGAAGAGCAGTGCGATGACGATGATGATCAGGCCGCCTGCACCACCGCCGATGGCGAGTTTGCCACCGCGTCCGCCGCCACCGCTGCCGCCGACGGAGACTCGACCCCGCTCCATCCGCGAACCTTCTCTGAAGGTCATGCCCGAGTTCCTCTCCGCCGAGCTCCCACCCTGTGGCGAGAACACACATCGCTGCTGTCGGCCATAGCTTCGCACGCCGCGGCGCGATCTCGTTTCCTTCTACGGTCATGTGCTCCGTAGGATCGGTGAGCGAAGAACACGATCAGCGGATTTTTCTCGAAAGGACACCCGTGCTGCGCACCCACCTCGCCGGCTCATTACGCCCCGAGCACGTCGACCGAACCGTGACGCTGACGGGATGGGTGGCCCGCCGACGCGATCACGGCGGCGTCATCTTCATCGATCTGCGCGACGCGTCCGGTGTGTCCCAGGTCGTCTTCCGCGAGGGAGCAGCACTCGAGCAGGCGCACCGCCTGCGCGCCGAATACGTCGTGAAGGTGACCGGCAAGGTCGAAGGCCGCCCCGAGGGTAACGCCAACTACGAGATCCCGACCGGCGCGATCGAGGTAGAGGCCTCCGAGATCGAGGTTCTGTCCGAGGCCGCACCGCTGCCGTTCCAGCTCGACGACCAGCCGGGTGAAGAAGCGCGTCTGAAGTACCGCTACCTCGATCTGCGTCGTGAGGGCCCCGGGCGTGCCATTCGCCTGCGCTCGCACGTCAACGCCGCGGCCCGATCGGTGCTCGCGCATCACGAGTTCGTCGAGGTCGAGACTCCGACGCTCACGCGATCCACCCCCGAGGGTGCCCGCGACTTCCTGGTGCCGGCGAGGTTGCAGCCGGGTAGCTTCTACGCTCTGCCGCAGAGTCCGCAGCTGTTCAAGCAGCTGCTCATGGTCGGCGGCATCGAGCGGTACTACCAGATTGCTCGGTGCTACCGAGACGAGGATTTCCGCGCCGACCGTCAGCCGGAGTTCACGCAGCTCGACGTCGAGATGAGCTTCGTCACCCAGGACGACGTGATCCTGCTGGCCGAGGAGATCCTGGCCTCGCTGTGGAAGCTCGTCGGCCACCACTTCACGGCTCCGATTCCACGGATCACCTACGCCGAGGCGATGCGTCGCTACGGTTCGGACAAGCCCGACCTCCGCTTCGACATCGAACTGGTCGAATGCACGGACTTCTTCTCCGACACCACGTTCCGAGTGTTCCAGGCCCCGTACGTCGGCGCGGTCGTCATGCCCGGTGGCGCGAGCCAGCCCCGAAAGCAGCTCGACCGGTGGCAGGAATTCGCCAAGCAGCGAGGCCACAAGGGCCTCGCGTACGTTCTCGTCGGTGAGGACGGCACGCTGGGCGGCCCGGTTGCCAAGAATCTGACCGACGCCGAGCGCGACGGCCTCGCAGCACACGTCGGTGCGAACAACGGCGATGCGATCTTCTTCTCCGCGGGCCCGATCAAGGCATCACGTGGATTGCTCGGTGCCGTGCGCGGCGAGATCGCTCGCAAGCTCGACCTGATCGACCCGAAGGCATGGGCGTTCGTGTGGGTCGTCGACGCTCCGTTGTTCGAGCCCACGTCCGACGCCACCGCCAGTGGCGACGTGGCCGTCGGGTCAGGTGCGTGGACTGCAGTGCACCACGCCTTCACGTCGCCCAAGCCGGAGTCGATGGACACGTTCGACACCGACCCCGGATCTGCTCTGGCCTACGCCTACGACATCGTCTGCAACGGCAACGAGATCGGCGGTGGCAGTATTCGTATCCACCGCAAGGACATTCAGGAACGGGTGTTCGCGATCATGGGTATCGGCAAGGAAGAAGCTCAGGAGAAGTTCGGCTTCCTCCTCGATGCCTTCTCCTACGGCGCACCGCCGCACGGCGGCATCGCGTTCGGCTGGGATCGCATCACTGCGCTGCTCGCCGGAGTCGATTCCATCCGTGAGGTCATCGCGTTCCCCAAGTCCGGAGGCGGCATCGACCCGTTGACCGACGCACCCGCACCGATCACGCCGCAGCAGCGTAAGGAATCGGGCGTCGACTTCAAGCCGGAGAAGAAGGAAGAATCGGCCGACGCGTAAGAGCTCCGAATACGAATGTCCCCGTAGCGCCCGCGCCACGGGGACATTCGTCTGTTCGAGAGTAGTTCGGGAGCAGTCGGGTCAGCGTGCGGGGGACAGCGGACCGCCGGTCAGGACGCGGTACGCGTAGTTGGTGGCGATCACCGAAATCGGAATGGTGAAGAGCAAACCGAGGCCACACAGCAGAGCACCGACGATGTTGATCGCGGCCAACAGCAGGAGGAGCAGCAGCAGCGGGCCGAAGTTCTTGACGGTCAGGTCGACACTGGACTTGATGGATTCGATCGCCGACTGGTTCCGATCGATCAGGAACGTCAGGGCGAAGTTGGCCAGGAAGCCGATCACGATCAGAAGGACCGTTCCGAGGAACGGGATGAAACTGAACACCACGCTGACGACGGTCCAGATCAACGCCAGGATGGCGATCTGCCCGACGTTGGTGAGTTGAAAGAACCGCCCGAAAGACGGCTTCTCGGGTGCACCGGTCTCGTCCAAAGCTCCGCGAACATAGGCGGCGTTGACGAAATACGACGCGAACGTGGCGATGGCCGTCATGACGATGGCCACCCCGGATGTCGTGGTCGTGAAGGTCGTGTCGCCGGCGTCGGCGGCTGCCATTGCTGCGCTGAACGTCGAGACGAAGATCACGGCGAGTCCGATAGCGCTGACGGCCCAGACGATGGCGGTGATGCCCAGCCACGGGCCGACGTTGGCCTTGAACTTCGCGAACCCGTAGCTCAGCGCCGCGCCTGCGTCCAGACGACCGGGATTGGGACCCAGGGGCGTGTGCCCGTACCCCTGGTTGCCGTAATTTCCGTAATTGCCGGGAGGCGGTGGGTACGCCCCGGGAGGCGGTGGGTACGCCCCGGGAGGCGGCGGATAGTCGCCGGGTGCGCCGCCCTGCGGTGGAAAGTTTCCGGGCGGGGGTGGGTAGCCACCGGGAGGCGGGTAACCACCCTGCTGTGGGTAACCACCCTGCGGCGGGTAGTTGCCCTGCGGTGGGTAGTTGTCCGGAGATGGGTAGCCGCCGGGAGGCGGGTAGTTTCCGGACGGGGGCTGGTACCGACCACCAGGAGGCGGTGGGGTGTTTCCCGTGTTCGGCGGGGGAGTGTTCGGCGTTTCGGGGCGGTCGGGATCGGATCCCTCGCCGGGCCGCGGTTCGTCGGTCGAGTTGTCGCTCACGTCGTTCTCCTGGTCTGTGGTCGGGACGAGTGGGGTGCTCTGGGGCACCGAGGCCCGGGAACACCCGAACGCAGACGAGCGGGCCTCCAGGAATTTCGGAGGTCCGCTCGTGCGTAGACGGGTTGTTACGAGATGCTGATGACCTGGGTTCCGCCGGCGATCTCGTCGTGCTTGCCCTGCTTCGTCGGGCTCGAGTTGATGGTCACCGCAATGACGATGTACGCCACGATCACCAGGAAACTGCCGAGCAACGGCACGATGTTCAGCAGCATGAATGCGTTGCGCTTGGCTGCCTCGGCCTGCGTGGGCAGTCCACCCGTTGCACCGAGGGTGCGCAATCCGAGGGCCTGTTTGCCCAGGGTCTGGCCGCGGGAGGACTCGAGCAGTGTGAAGTACGCGAAGCCGAGAAGCGCCGCCGCGAGGCCGAACAAGAATGATCCGAAGAACCCGCTCGGGAGAATCACGTACAGGATGATCTGCACGACAGCGAGAATCAGCCCATCCACGAAGCGGGCCGCGAACCGTGATCCGAGGCTGCCTGGCTGCGCGCCGCCGGGCAACTGCGAGCCCATTCCGAATGCCGCGTTGCCACCCACGGGCGGCGGTGGGTAGTTGCCGGGCGGTGGGTAGTTGCCGGGTGGTGGGTAGTTGCCGGGTGGTGGGTAGTTGCCGGGTGGCGGGTAACCGGACGCCGGATTCGTGGGGTACTGGGGTTGGTTCGGATCCGAGCCGTACTGCGGTCCGTTGGGTGGATTGTCGCTCACGAATTTCCCTTTGGTTGCAAAGTGTGGCGTGCGTCGAACGAATACTCGATTCTCGCTGAGCGAACCGCACCACGAAGAGGGTGTCAAGCAGTACACACCCGCCCTGTCAGTACATTTCGGACACGATTTCTCGCCGAGCGCACCGGGCCCGGTCCTACTAGGGTTGGGTGTTCTACCCATACCGGGACTATCACGAGGGGCTCGCCGTGGGCATCAAGGTTGCACTCGAACACCGCACCAGCTACAAATTCGACCGCACCGTCAAGATCTTTCCGCACGAAATTCGGCTGCGACCGGCACCGCATTCGCGTACACCGATCGAGGCGTACTCGCTGAAGATCGAACCGGCGGAGCATTTCGTCAACTGGCAGCAGGACGTGTTCGGAAACTTCCTCGCTCGGGTGGTTTTCCCCGAGCGAACCGACCATCTGTCGATCACCGTCGGACTCGTCGCGGACATGGCGTCGATCAATCCCCTCGACTTCTTCGTCGAGGAATGGGCCGAGCACTTCGGGTTCGCGTACGAAGAGCACGACCTTCCCGACCTCGAGCCGTACCTGCGCCCGGTGGACGAGGGCAAGGCCGGATCCGGACCCGGCCCGGTGGTCTCGGCCTGGGTGGAGAAGCTGCAGGCGGCCGTCGTCGAGCGCGGAGAATCGTTGCGCACCATCGATTTTCTCGTGATGGCAAACCAGGCCGTCATGGGGGACGTCGGGTACTCCGTGCGCATGGAACCCGGAGTGCAGACCCCTGATCTGACCCTGACGTCCGCCGTCGGGTCGTGCCGCGACTCGGCATGGTTGCTGGTGTCGGTACTGCGTCAGATGGGTCTGGCGGCGCGCTTCGTTTCGGGTTACCTGGTGCAGTTGTCCTCCGACGTCAAGTCGTTGGACGGCCCGTCCGGGCCGGTGGAGGACTTCACCGATCTCCACGCCTGGACCGAGGTCTATCTCCCCGGTGCGGGCTGGGTCGGGATGGATCCGACGTCGGGCCTGTTCGCCGGCGAAGGCCACATCCCTCTGTCGGCGACGCCGCACCCGTCGACTGCCGCCGCCATCTCCGGTGCGACGAGCAAGTGCAAGGCCGAACTCGACTTCTCGAACACCGTCGTGCGCGTCCACGAGGATCCGCGAACGACCTTGCCCTACACCGCCGAGCAGTGGGAGTCGATCAAGGCGACAGCCGAGAAGATCGACAAGCGGATGCTCGATCAGGACATTCGTTTGACCGTCGGCGGCGAGCCCACGTTCGTGGCGATCGAGAATCAGGAAGCGCCCGAGTGGAACACCACGGCCGATGGCCCACACAAGCGCAAGCTGGCCAGTGTGCTCGCCGAACGGCTTCGCACCATCTACGCACCGGACGGTCTGGTGCAGCGCAGTCAGGGCAAGTGGTACCCAGGTGAACCGCTGCCGCGGTGGCAGGTGGGACTGTTCTGGCGCACCGACGGTCAAGCCCTGTGGCACGACTCCGACCTGATCGCCGATCCCTGGTTGGCGGAAGATCTGCGCCCGGAGCCGGTGGACAACTCGGCGTCGCAGGAACTGATCGACGAGTTGGTCAAGGCGCTCGGACTGCCTGCCTCACAAGCGCGTCCCGCCTACGAGGACCCGTTGGTGAAACTGTTGGATCTTGTTCGCCAGCCCTACGGTGACCCGCCCGCCGACGACGAGGATCTCGAACCGGGAGCCGATTCCGCGGACGCCAGAAAACGACTGCTCGAACGGCTCGATGCCAGCACCGACGAGCCTGCGGCCTTCGTGCTGCCCATCTCCCGTACCGATGACGGGTCCGGCTGGGAGAGCTCGGACTGGAAGTTGCGCCGTGGCCGAATAGTGTTGTTGGAAGGCGATTCTCCCGCGGGTCTGCGGCTGCCACTACGAGCGATCTCCTGGGACGGCGGACCCGTCGAGAACCCGGCGGACCCCACCGCTCCCAAGGCGGATCTGCCCACACCGCAGCTGACCCAGCAACCGCCGCGTGCGGTGAATCCGGCCGAGTCGCGGTACGCGCAGTTGGTGAACGAGACGTCCGGGGTGGGCGGCACCGCCGTCACCGCGCTGGTCGCCGAGGTCCGTGACGGCGTCCTGCACGTGTTCATGCCGCCGATGGATCGGTTGGACGACTTCGTCGACCTCGTTTCACGCGTCGAGCAGGCGGCGTCGACCATCAGCACGCCCGTCGTGATCGAGGGCTACGGTCCGCCGTCCGATCCGCGCATCCAAACCCTGACCGTCACACCGGATCCCGGTGTGATCGAGGTCAACGTGCAACCCACCTCCTCGTGGGCCGAACAGAACGAGCTGATGGAGCGTCTCTACCTCGAGGCGCGTCAGTCCCGTTTGAGCACAGAGGGATTCGACAACGACGGCACCACTCGTGGAACGGGCGGTGGAAACCACATCACCCTCGGCGGCGTGACGCCGGTGGATTCACCCGTTCTGCGTCGACCGGACCTGCTGGTCTCGCTGCTGACTCACTGGCAGCGGCACCCGTCGCTGTCGTACCTGTTCTCGGGCCGCTTCATCGGCACCACGTCGCAGGCTCCTCGCGCCGACGAGGGCCGCGAGGAATCGCTCTACGAGCTCGAGGTCGCGTTCAGCGAGATCGAGCGACTGACCGGGGCCGACCGATCGGCGTCGCCCTGGGTCGTCGACCGAGCGCTGCGGCACCTGCTCACCGACATCACCGGCAACACCCACCGCGCCGAGTTCTGCATCGACAAGCTCTACAGTCCCGACTCCACTCGCGGACGATTGGGACTGCTCGAACTGCGCGGGTTCGAGATGCCGCCGCACCATCAGATGGCGATGGTGCAGTCACTGCTCGTGCGATCGATGGTCTCGCGGTTCTGGGACACCCCGCTGAAAGCACCTCTCATCCGGCACGGTGCCAACCTGCACGGTCGGTACATGTTGCCGCACTTCGTCATCAACGATATCGGTCGTGTCGTAGAGGACCTCCGTGAGCACGGCATCGATTTCGACACCAGTTGGCTCGATCCGTTCACCGAATTCCGTTTCCCCCGAATCGGTACCACCGTGGTCGGGGACGCCGAGATCGAATTGCGTGGCGCGATCGAGCCATGGAACACCCTCGGCGAGGAGTCGACGTCCTCGGGCACCGCGCGGTACGTGGACTCTTCGGTGGAACGAATCCAGGTTCAGGTCGCCGGAGCCGACGCGGGCCGATACATGGTGACGTGCAACGGGGTGCCGGTGCCGATGTTGCGCACCGAGCGTCAGGACGTGCAGGTCGCCGGCGTGCGTTACCGCGCTTGGCAGCCGCCGAGTGCACTGCACCCGACGATCGAGGTGCAGAGTCCACTGCGTTTCGATCTGGTGGAAATGCAGACCGGACGCGCGGTCGGTGGGTGCTCGTACCACGTCGTGCACCCGGGCGGTCGCTCGTACGAGGGGCCTCCCGTCAACTCGGTGGAAGCCGAAGCACGCCGCAACGGCCGCTTCGAGGAGGGCGGGTTCACCTCGGGCAAGGTGGACGTAGCAAGATTGTTCGAGATGCACGCTCGCCAAGCGATCGATGTGTCCGCGCCCGGCATGCTCGACCTGCGCCGGACCGGAGTCATCACGTCCTGACGCGCGACTGCACAGGAGAACGAGTCGACCGGTAGCGATCGCGGTCCGACGCGTATCGGGTGGTTCCGCAGGCAGCGGAGTCGCCCGGCGGCGGAGTGTGATCGACCGACGGAAGGAACAACGGCTCGATGGTGCCCGTGGATACCACCCTGAGTGGAGCCGGCAGGAACGATGATGTTTCGAGTGGAGCCGGCAGGAACGACGATGTTTCGAGTGGAGCCGGCAGGAACGAAGAAGTGTCGACCGGAGCCGGGTTGCCGTGGCTCGCGTATCGCGGTCGGCGCGAGGCCGTGAGCGGTCGCGTCGATCGGTTCGACGAGATGCTCGACGCCGACGACGCCGTGCGTCCGCATTGGGCGGAGTTGGTCGACGGGATGCGTGAGGCCGGCCCGGGTGCCATGCAGACGTTGCAGTCGCGGGTGAGCCGTCTGGTCGACGACCACGGCATCACGTACAACCCGATTCCGTCGGGTGGCAGCGAGGCGGTGCCCAGTGCTGTTCGGTGGGGGTTGGACAGTGTTCCGTTGGTTGTCGCGGCCGACGAGTGGGATCGTCTGGAAGCAGGTTTGGTTCAGCGGTCGATGCTGCTCGACGCGGTGCTCACCGACATCTACGGTGCCCAGGAAACCGTTCGTCGGGGGTTGATTCCGCCGGAGTTGGTCTTCGGCAACCCGGGCTATCTGCGGACGGCGCACGCGATCACCATTCCGGGGCCGCATCAGCTGTTCATGCACGCCGCCGATGTCGCCCGAGGTTCCGACGGCGAATTCCGAGTCATCGCCGACCGCACGCAGGCACCGTCGGGAGTGGGCTACGCGCTCGCCGATCGGCGAGTGATGTCGCGCGCGATGCCCGAGTTGTTCCAGGCCAGCAATCCCAGGCCGCTCTCGACGTTCGCTCGCGCAGTGCGATTGGCGCTTCGCGACGCGGCTCCCGCATCGGCCGAGAACCCGGTCGTGGTGGTGCTCAGTCCCGGTTCGCATTCCGAGACGGCATTCGATCAGGCTTATCTGGCAACGGTTCTCGGCTTTCCTCTCGTGGAGAATGCCGATCTCGTCGTCCGCGACGGTTGTCTGTGGATGCGGTCGCTGGGCAAGTTGCGTCGGGTGGATGTGGTG
Organism: Rhodococcus sp. NPDC006774; assembly: GCF_040636045.1. NCBI lineage: Bacteria > Bacillati > Actinomycetota > Actinomycetes > Mycobacteriales > Nocardiaceae > Rhodococcus > Rhodococcus sp. NPDC006774. Next base: position 62,505 of record NZ_JBEYIW010000008.1, read on the forward strand.
CTGCGCCGAGTCGACGCCGAGTTCGCCGACCCACTCGATCTACGCCCGGATTCGCACCTGGGTGTCGTCGGTCTGGTCGAGGTGCTGCGGCGCGGCGCCGTGAGCGTGGTGAACACCCTCGGTAGCGGTGTGCTCGAGAACCCGGCTCTGCTTCCGTTGCTTCCGGCGTTGAGCCGTGCCCTGTTGGACGAGGATCTGATTCTCGGTTCGGTGCAGACGTACTGGGGCGGTGATCCGAACCAGCTCTCGCACATCGGAAATCGGCTGCGTTCGCTGGTGCTGCGGTCGACCACCTCGCGTCGCACGGTGGTGGGGCACGATCTCACCGATGTCGCAGCCAGGGAGCTGTGGAATCGAATCGTCGCCGAGCCGTGGAAGTGGACCGGGCAGGAAGTCCCCGAGTTCTCGTTGGCTCCGGTCGGTTCGTCGATCGACGGCGGATCGGGTTCCCAGTTGTCGGTGGCCCCAGCGCAAGTGGGGATGCGGCTGTTCACGGTTGCGCAGCGCGGCGGGTACACACCGATGCGCGGCGGTCTGGGGCAGGTGGTGCTCACCGCACCGGTCACCGATCCGCTCATCACGGTGGCGTCGAAGGACGTGTGGGTCAAGTCGGTGGAACGGGTCACCCCGGCCGACTCGGCACCGCACACTCCGCCCGCCACGGTGGAGGAGTTGCCGCAGTACGCCGCGTCCAACGTCGATGTCGTCAGCTCTCCACGTGTACTCGGCGACCTGTTCTGGTTCGGCCGCTACAGCGAGCGTGCCGAGGACATGACTCGATTGCTCATCGCTGCGCGCGAACGCAATCAGGACTACCGCTCGATGCCGTGGCTCGAAGGCAGCGAAAGTCTGCCGATTCTGCTCGAAGCGGTCACGAAGGTCTCGCGCACCTGGCCGGGATTCCTCGACGAGAAGAACCGCGGCGACGCGATCGTGGAGATGCGCTCGCTGATGCTCTCGACGGGACGTATGGGTTCGCTGGCGCAATCGGTGGATCGGATGCAGCAGGCGGCGCGCGCGGTCCGCGACCAGCTCTCGAACGACACCTGGGCGGTTCTGAACCGCATCGACACCGCGCTCGAGGAGCTGGCCGAGTCGCCGGTTCACAACGGCGCACAACTGGCGTCGTCGCAGTCGAGTGTGCTGCGTGGTCTGCTCGCGCTGGCCGGCTTGGCGTCGGAATCGATGGTGCGAGACGCGGGCTGGTATCTGATGGACGCCGGCAAACGGATCGAGCGTGGTCTTCAGTTGACTGCGCTGCTTTCGGCCACGCTCAGCCACGCTCTCACGCCGTCCACCGAACAGGCGGTCATCGACTCGGTGCTGTCCGCGGCGGAGTCCTCGGTGATCTACCGCAGACGTAACAGTGGGCGCGCGCGTCCGGCAGCCGTCGCGCAGTTGCTGTTGTTCGACGAGGGCAACCCGCGGGCCTTGGTCTACCAGCTCGATCGGCTTCGAGACGACCTGGGTTCGTTGCCCGACGCCTCGGGTACGTCGCGGCCCGAGCAGCTCGTCGAGCAGATGCGGGTGCGATTGCGGCGGGTCGACCCGGGTGATCTGGAATCGGTCGACGCGAACGGCCGACGGGTGGAGTTGATCGAGCTGGTGGACGGCATCCACGACTCACTCGAGGAATTGTCTCGCGTCGTCCTCGCCACGCACATGTCGTTGCCCGGTGGCACCCAGCCGCTGTGGGGTAGCTCGAACATCCGAACTGCGAACGGGGTGCGGTGATGAGTCGTCGGTACCGAATCAAGCACATCACCACCTACACGTATTCCGACCGCGTGACCTCGTCCTACGGGCGGGGATTCCTCGCGCCGCGGGACATGGACGGGCAGCACTGCGTGGAGAAGTCGGTCACGGTGGAGCCGGCCCCCACGGACCAGTCCTTCGGAGTGGATGTCTACGGCAACGAAGACGTGTACTTCCATGTGACGAACGATCACGAGAAGTTGGTCGTCACGGCAGATTCGCTCGTCGAGGTGTATCCGCGCCCGGTGGACGAGACCACGTCGTGGCCGGCGACGGCATCCTGGGAGTCCGCTCGGATGGCGCTGTTCGGTGCGAACGTGCCTGCGGATGCGGCCCGTGCATCGGCTGTGGAGTTCGCTCTGGATCTGCCGACCCCGGAGATCACCGACGAGGTACGCGCCTACGCTGCACCCAGCTTCTGGCCCGGTCGACCGCTGGCGGACGTCATCGTCGATCTGACACATCGGATCTTCACCGATTTTCGCTATCTTTCCGGTTCGACGACGGTCTCGACCACCGTTGTCGATGTCCTCGCCGCGCGATCAGGGGTGTGTCAGGACTTCGCTCGCCTTGCCATCGCGTGCTTGCGGTCCCAGGGTCTGGCGGCCCGGTACGTGTCGGGATACCTCGCCACCGAACCTCCGCCCGGCAAGGAGCGGATGATCGGTGTCGACGCGACCCACGCGTGGGCAGCGGTGTGGATGCCGAACGATCGCTGGCTCGCCTTCGATCCCACCAACGATCAGCTGGTCGACGAGCGGTACGCGACCGTGGCGTGGGGACGCGACTACGCCGACGTACCTCCATTGCGAGGGGTGATCTACACCGAGGCGGAGGAGAGCACCATCGCCGTATCGGTGGACGTTGCACCGCAGTAGCGAACCCTGCATAATTCGGTGGCCCGGGGGTAACCGACCATCTGGTCGAATCTGCGAATGCAACGTGCGAAAAGCCGCAAAACGGACAATCGTTTCTCATTCGTAGCCACCGAGACGGCACAGCAGAACACACCGAACGGGTAGCTTGGACATCGATGACCGCAACACTGGCAGACCCTGTATCAGAGGTAGTAGCAGCAGCCCAGCGACTCCTCACCAAACGCACCGGAGCTCCGGTGACGTTGATCGACCCGGTGAATCTGGGGGGTAGCGGCCAAGCGATCGTGTTGCGAGTCCGAGTCTCCGAGAACCCGTTTCAGCTGCCCCGCACCCTGGTGATCAAGCAGGTTCGCGACCTGCCCGACGAATCGGAACTGCACGCCGAGCTCGCCGACATCTCCGGTTCCAGTGCCTTCCTTCGCGAGGCGGCGTCGTACCAGTTCGCCAACGCTCTGGCCACGGACAGCAGGCCGGGACCCGAGCTGCACGCCTACGATCTCGATGCGCGGCTGCTGGTTCTCAGCGATCTCGGCGACGCCAGTCCCATCACCACTCTGCTGCGCAACTCGGACGAAGCCGCGGTGACCAACTCGTTGATGGCCATGGCTCAGGCGCTCGGCCGCATGCACGCCGCCACCGTCGGCCGCGAGGACGACTTCGCGGCTCTCCTGCGCCGGGTGGGGCAACCCGACTCGACCGACGGGATCTCCGCCCAGATACCCGATGCGCTCGCCGAGGTTCCCGGCCTGCTGACCGATCTCCTCGGCGTCGGAACGACTCCGGATGCGATTCTCGATCGCGTCTCTCGCAGCGGGCGGTTGTTCGCGCACGGAGCCTTCCGTGCCTTCAGCCCGTCCGACCTGTGCCCCGACAACATCATCGTCAACGACGAAGGTGTGCGGTTCCTCGACTACGAGTGGGGCGGATTCCGTGACGCCACCCTCGACATCACCTATGCGCTGGCGTCGTTCCCCGGTTGCCTGTGCAGCTTCGAGCTCTCGCACGATCGCGAGCAGGCCATGATCGACGCGTGGCGCTCGGAAGTGGTGGGAATCTGGCCCGCGTTGGCCGACGACACGACGCTGGCGAGCAAGATCCTCGACGCGCGTCTGATCTGGGTATGGCTCAGCACCTACTGGTTCCTGCCCGACGATCACACCCGCATCGCAGCGGCGCGTGCTCACCATCTGTCGGTTCCGCGGTCGCAGGCGCTGATGTCGCGGTGGGCGGTCCTGGCAGACAGTGCTGCGCGCGTCGGCGAGACCGGTATCGCCGAGTACGCGACGTCGGTCGAAACCGCGCTGCGCACGAAGTGGGAGCGCTGAGGAAGACGTCGTTCGCGTATCCGGCGGTCGGATCGGTAGCGTTCGACCGGTGAGCGGCGGTTTCGGAAGTGACATCTCGGGCGGGGACATCTCGGGAAGCGACGAGTTCGGCGACGACGGACTCTTCGACACGCCTGCGGCACCGGAGGCCACGGTCGCCGAGTCCCGTCCGACGTCCACCTACATCAGGCCCGACGCCCCGCTGGCGGTGCGCATGCGTCCGACGAGCCTCGACGAGGTGGTGGGGCAGTCTCATCTGTTGGCTCCCGGGGCACCGCTGCGCCGGCTCGTCGAGGGCTCCGGCGCATCCTCGGTGATGCTCTACGGTCCACCGGGAACCGGCAAGACGACGCTGGCGTCGTTGATCTCGGGCGCGACCGGACGCAAGTTCGAGGCGCTGTCGGCCCTGTCGGCCGGAGTCAAGGAAGTACGCAACGTCATCGAACTGGCGCGACGCCGACTGCTCTCGGGGGAGCAGACGGTGCTGTTCATCGACGAGGTGCACCGCTTCTCCAAGACGCAGCAGGATGCATTGCTGGCAGCCGTCGAGAATCGCATCGTGTTGTTGGTCGCTGCGACCACCGAGAACCCGTCGTTCTCGGTGGTCTCTCCGCTGCTGTCCCGATCGTTGGTTCTGCAGTTGCAGCCGCTGGGATCCGAGGACATCGAGTTGTTGCTCACTCGCGCCGCGAACGATCCGCGCGGACTCGACGGTGCGGTGACCATCGCCGAGGACGCGATGGATCATCTGGTGCGTCTCGCGGCCGGTGACGCCCGACGAGCGTTGACGGCCCTCGAGGCGGCGGCAGGTGCCGCGACCGACGGAACGCTCGACCTCGCGACGGTCGAGGCCAGTGTCGACAAGGCTGCCGTGCGCTACGACCGCGACGGCGATCAGCACTACGACGTCATCAGTGCATTCATCAAATCCATCAGAGGGTCCGACGTCGACGCCGCCCTGCACTATCTGGCGCGGATGATCACGGCAGGCGAGGATGCGCGGTTCATCGCGCGACGCCTCGTGGTCCACGCCAGCGAGGACATCGGGATGGCCGACCCCACGGCTTTGCAGACGGCGACGGCCGCTGCCAACGCCGTGCAGATGATCGGGATGCCCGAGGCGCGGTTGGCGCTGGCGCAGGCGACGATCCACCTGGCGACTGCGCCCAAGTCCGGTGCCGTGATCGGCGCACTCGGTGCGGCCATGGCCGACGTCGCGGCAGGCAAGTCCGGATCGGTGCCGCCGCATCTGCGCGACGGCCACTACAAGGGAGCGCAAGGGCTGGGAAGCGCCGTCGGGTATCGGTACCCGCACAGCAGTCCTGGCGGCGTACTGGGGCAGCAGTATCCGCCGGACGAACTGGTGGGCGTGAACTATTACGAGCCCACCGAACACGGTGCCGAGCGCGAAATCGCGACCAGGGTGGGGAAACTGCGGCGCATCATCCGAGGCCGATAGGCCCTCGAGTCGGCACAGGGTCTCGGACGCTAACCTGTATCAGTGCAGACCCATGAGATCCGCAGGCGTTTCCTCGACCATTTCGTGAAGGCGGGGCACACCGAAGTACCCAGTGCGTCGTTGATCCTCGACGACCCGAACCTGCTGTTCGTCAACGCGGGCATGGTTCCCTTCGTGCCGTTCTTCCTCGGTCAGCAGACGCCGCCGTACAAGACGGCGACGAGTGTCCAGAAGTGCGTGCGCACCCTCGACATCGAGAACGTCGGTATCACCACCCGCCACAACACGTTCTTCCAGATGGCCGGCAACTTCTCGTTCGGTGACTACTTCAAGCGCGACGCGATTCGGCACGCCTGGTCACTGCTGACCGACAGCGTGGAGGACGGTGGGTACGGGTTCGACCCCGAGCGCATCTGGGCCACTGCATATCTCGACGACGACGAGGCGATCGAACTCTGGAAGGAGATCGCAGGCCTGCCCGACGAGCGGATTCAGCGTCGAGGAATGGCCGACAACTACTGGTCCATGGGCATTCCCGGCCCCTGCGGCCCGTGCTCGGAGATCTACTACGACCGTGGACCCGAGTTCGGTGCCGAGGGTGGTCCCGAGGCCGACGAGGATCGGTACATCGAGATCTGGAACCTGGTGTTCATGCAGAACGAACGCGGCAAGGGAATCAGCAAGGACGACTTCGAGATCCTCGGTCCGCTGCCGAAGCAGAACATCGACACCGGTATGGGCGTCGAGCGCGTCGCCTTCCTGCTGCAGGGCGTGGACAACGTCTACGAGACCGATCTCGTCCGGCCGGTGATCGCCAAGGCCGAGGAGCTCTCGGGACGCGCCTACGGTGCCAACCACGACGACGACGTGCGCTTCCGCGTCATCGCCGATCACGCCCGCACCGCCGCGCTGCTGATCTCCGACGGCGTCAACCCCGGTAACGACGGGCGAGGCTACGTACTGCGCCGACTGCTGCGCCGCATCGTGCGATCGGCACGCCTGCTCGGTGCCCCGGACGAGACGATGGCGCAGTTCGTCACCGTCGTGCGCGACACGATGGCCGAGTCCTACCCGAACCTCGTCACCGACTTCGATCGCATCCTCACCGTCGCAGTGGGGGAGGAGACGGCGTTTCTCAAGACCCTCACCTCGGGTTCGCGGCTGTTCGAGGGTGCCGCCGAGGCGGTCAAGGCGTCGGGCGCGAAGAAGATCGGCGGCGCAGAAGCATTCGCGCTGCACGACACCTACGGGTTCCCGATCGATCTGACACTCGAGATGGCCGCCGAGGCAGGCCTGTCTGTCGACGAGGACGGATTCCGGTCGCTGATGGCCGAGCAGCGCACCCGGGCCAAGGACGACGCCCGCGCCCGCAAGCACGCACACGCAGACCTGACGGTCTACAAGGATTTCGTCGACGGTTCGCCGACCGAGTTCACCGGATTCGACGAACTCGGCTCCGAGGCAACGGTATTGGCCTTGATCAAGAACGGTGTTCGCGTTCCGACCGCGGTTGCGGGCGAGAGCATCGAGATCATCCTCGACCGCAGCCCGCTCTACGCCGAGTCAGGTGGTCAGATCGCCGACATCGGCACCATCACCGCACCGGGCCTCGGCGTCAAGGTCAACGATGTGCAGAAGATCGCCAAGAAGGTCTGGACGCACAAGTCCGTGGTCGAGTCGGGTCAGATCACCGAAGGCGACACCGTGCACGTCGACGTCGACCACGCGTGGCGCAAGGGTGCCACTCAGGGCCACTCGGGTACCCACATGGTGCACGCGGCGCTGCGACAGGTCCTCGGGCCCAACGCGACCCAGGCCGGATCGCTCAACAAGCCCGGCTACCTGCGCTTCGATTTCTCGTGGCAGGGCGCGCTCTCGGAGGCGCAGCGCGACGACATCGAGAATGTCGCCAACGATGCGGTCGGTTCGGACTTCGCGGTCAACACCATGGTCACCGACCTCGACAGTGCCAAGAAGATGGGCGCGATGGCCCTGTTCGGCGAGAACTACGGCGACGAAGTGCGCGTCGTCGAGATCGGCGGACCGTTCTCGATGGAACTGTGCGGTGGTACGCACGTGCAGCACTCGTCGCAGATCGGCCCGGTCACCATTCTCGGTGAATCATCGGTCGGCTCGGGAGTGCGCCGAGTCGAAGCATTCGTCGGCCTCGATTCCTACCGCTATCTCGCCAAGGAACGCGCGCTGCTGGCCGGCATCGCGTCCTCGCTGAAGGTGCCGTCCGAGGAGGTCCCGGCTCGCATCGAGACCCTCGTCGAGCGTCTGCGTGTCGCGGAGAAGGAACTCGACGCGGTCAAGGCCGCTGCCGTGCTGGCCTCGGCGGGCGAGTTCGTCGGAAAGGCCGAGCGGTTCGGCGACCTGCGGGCGGTGATCGCGCAGGCACCCGACGGTGTCGGCGGCAACGACCTGCGCACCCTGGTGACCGATATCCGAGGCCGGCTGGGCGCGGATCCGGCCGTGGTGGTGCTGTTCGGCACCGTGAACGGCAAGGTCCCGTTCGTGGTCTCGACCAACAAGGCAGCTCAGGATGCGGGCATCGCGGCAGGCGATCTCGTGGCGGCCTTCGGTCCGAGCATCGGTGGCCGAGGCGGCGGCAAGCCCGAGCTGGCACAGGGGTCGGGATCGGACGTCGCCGGAATCGCAGCCGGTATCGACGCCGCCCGGGCTCGACTGACCGAACTCACGCACTGACGATCGTGGTAGCTCAGGGGCGCGGCCCCGATCGGCCGGGCGTCGACGATCCCGGTCGCGGCCGTCGTATCGGCATCGACGTCGGTAGTGTCCGCATCGGCATCGCCTCGAGCGATCCCGACGGCGTGCTCGCCACGCCGGTCGAAACCGTGCCGCGATCGAAGATCAAGGGTCCCGACGCGCCGGACGTGGTGCGTGTGGCGGAGATCGTCGCCGAATACGAAGCCGTCGAGATCGTGATCGGGCTGCCTCGGACGCTGCGCGGAGAGCGCGGCAGTGCGGTCGACGCAGCCGAGAGATTCGGCCGTTCCCTGCACCGGCGGTTGGGTGATGTGCCGATTCGGATGGCCGACGAGCGACTGACTACCGTGAGTGCTTCGCGCGCGCTACGGGACAGTGGAGTGCGAGCCAAGAACCAACGATCGGTGATCGATCAGGCTGCGGCGGTGGCGATACTGCAGGGCTGGCTCGACGAGCGCCGTGCCGTATCGGAACGTGCAGCGAACAATTCAGGATCGACGGAGGTCGACGAGTGAACTACGAAGGGTCCGATCGGGACCGGCGAGATGCGCGCTCGGACGAGGCGCACACCGACCCGATCGGCTATCGCGTGGACGAGGGCAGTGAGTTCCACCGCAGCATGCAGGGCCATCCGCAGCGTCAGGAGCCGCACCCTCGGGCCTCTCGCAACGCAGACCGGGAGCCCGGTCACGAGGCCGAGCGCGCAGCGGTGCCACAGGAGGTCGGTCGCAGCCGCGCCGCGACCCGCAAGGACCGAGCTGCGTCCAGCCGTAAGCGTCGCGGCCGGCTGGTGGCTCTGGTGCTCGGGCTCGTTCTGATCGTGGCAGTGGCGGGCGGAGGGTATTTCGCGGTGAACAAATTCGGCAATCGCACGACACCGAACGCCGATTTCACCGCAGGTTCGCCGGGTGACGGTGTGGTGATTCAGGTTCATCCCAACGACACCGCGCAACAGATCGGTACCCAGGCAGCGGACAAGGGTGTGGTGGCCAGCTCGGGGGCGTTCCTCGAAGCAGCGCTTCTGAACAACGCCATCACCTCGGTTCAACCCGGCTTCTATCTGCTCACCAGCAACGTGCCTGCCTCGCAGGCCGTGGGTCAACTCGTCGACCCCGCATCCCGAGTGGGCAACATGGTGATCTCGGAGGGCCGCCAGCTGCACGACGCGCGCGACGTGAACACCGGTGCCGTGAAGAAGGGCATCTACACCCTGATCTCCGAGGCCAGCTGCGTGGACCGAACCGGTAGTGGAACCCCCACGTGCGTGAGCTACGACGACCTCAACGTGGCAGGCGCTGTGGACGACCCGGCTGCCCTGGGCGTTCCCGACTGGGCCACCGATCGCGTCGAGGGAGTCCCGGACCGCGATCGGCAGCTCGAAGGCCTGATCGCCGCGGGAACCTGGGACTTCGACCCCAGCGCGACTCCGACCGACATTCTGAAGCAGTTGGTGTCCGAGAGTGCGACCCGCTACGAGGACACCGGAATCCTCACCGCGGGCACCAACTCCGGGCTGACTCCGTACGACACCCTCGTCGCCGCGTCGCTCGTCGAGCGTGAGTCGCTGCCGCAGGACTTCAGCAAGGTGGCCCGGGTGATCCTCAATCGCCTCGCCGTGCCGCAGAAGCTCGAGTTCGATTCGACGGTCAACTACTCGCTCGATACGACCGAGGTGGCCACCACCGACGCCGACCGCGCCCGCGTCACCCCGTGGAACACCTATGCCAGCGAGGGGCTGCCGGCAACCCCGATCTCCTCGCCGAGTATCGGGGCGGTGCAGGCGGTCGAGATGCCTGCCGACGGTGACTGGCTGTACTTCGTGACCATCAACCAGGCGGGCGAAACCCTGTTCACCCGCAGCTACGAGGAACACCTGGCGAACATCACCAAGGTCGAGGGCGGCTTCCTCGACAGCGGCCGCTGACGTGCGCGCCGCCGTTCTGGGTAGCCCTGTCGAACACTCGAAGTCGCCGGTGCTGCACTGTGCTGCGTACCGCGCGCTCGGCCTCGCCGACTGGACCTACGAGCGCATCGACTGCACCGGCGAGCAGTTGCCCGGCCTGCTCGACGGTTTCGGTCCGGAATGGGTCGGCGTGTCGGTCACCATGCCGGGCAAGGTTGCGGCTCTGGCGTACGCGACCGAGCGGACCGCCCGGGCAGTGCTGGCCGGCTCGGCGAACACCCTGGTGCGCACTGCGTCGGGTTGGCGCGCCGACTGCACGGACGTCGACGGAATCGTGGGTGCTCTGCGTGACGCCGGAGTCGAGGACCTGTCCGGTCGCACCGTGACGGTGGTCGGCGCAGGAGGAACGTCGAGGCCGGCGATCGTCGCGCTGGCCGGACTCGGCGCGACTGCGGTCACCGTCGTCGCGCGGTCGGCCGATCGCGCCCGGGACACACTGGACTGCGCCGTCGCCGCGGGGATGCGCGCAGAGTTCGCAGAGATGACCGACCCACGTCTTGCCACCGTCGCAGCGGAGTCCGCTGTGCTGGTCAGCACCGTCCCCGCGGCCGGAGCGGCGGATATCGCGTCGGATCTCGCCCATGCGCCCCTGGTCCTCGACGCCATCTACGATCCGTGGCCGACGCCCCTGGCAACTGCCGTGGACGCTGCCGGTGGAACCGTCATCAGCGGATTGTCGATGCTGCTCAATCAGGCGTACGGGCAGGTGGAACAGTTCACCGGCAGGCCGGCGCCGCGAGCGATCATGCGGGACGCGCTGTTCACCGTGTTGTGAGTTCGAGCCGGCGGTAGTCCACAGGCACCGAGTTGTGCACAGGGCAATGTCCCACCTGGGCTTTCGCCGCAACCGGTCGCCGCCTCGGTGCAACCCTTCGATCGTGACGATTGTGTGTGGTGCGGTCGTGGTCGGTGCCGTTGCCGGGCTGACGATGCGCCGGTGCCTGATCCGATGGAATCCTCGGCTCCTGCCGCTGCTGTCTGCGATCGGCACCGGATGGGTCTGGTGGCGGTTCGGCGGTACCGAGTACGCGGTTCCGTTGTGCGCGACGACCTGGTGGTTCGCCGCACTCAGCGCGGTCGACCTGCAGCGACGCCGGTTGCCGAACGCCCTGACCGTCCCCGGGGCGATTCTCGTGACGGTCGCGCTCGTGCTCACCGGTTCCGCGAAGGCGCTGCTGGGCGGCGCTCTGCTGTTCGCGATCTACCTGGTCGTTCACCTTCTCGCGCCCGCGGCGTTCGGCGCGGGCGACGTCAAACTCGCCTGGTCGGTCGGATCGATCGCGTGCGTCGGCGGCGGGGGAGGATGGGCGATCGCCGCGCTGTCGGCACCGGTGGCAACTGCCGTGGTGGGGACGATCGCCGCGGCGTTCGGGCACGGGCGAGCCCGCATCCCGCACGGCCCGTCCATGTGCGCGGCCACCCTGCTGGCATCCGCGGCGTCCCTGGCGTGAAAAGATGTTCGAGTGCTGCGCTGGATAACTGCCGGAGAATCCCACGGACCCGCTCTCGTCGCCATTCTCGAAGGAATGGTCGCGGGAGTAGAGGTGACCTCGGACGACATTGCCTCTCAACTCGCTCGTCGTCGCCTCGGCTACGGCCGTGGTGCCCGCATGAAGTTCGAGGCCGACAAAGTGACCCTCACCGGCGGTGTCCGCCACGGGCGCACCATGGGTGGTCCGGTCGCGATCGAGGTCGGCAACACCGAGTGGCCCAAGTGGGAGCAGGTGATGTCGGCCGACCCCGTCGACGACGCCGTGCTCGCGGATCTCGCCCGCAACTCCCCGTTGACGCGGCCCCGGCCCGGCCACGCCGACTTCTCCGGAATGCTCAAGTACGGCTTCGACGACGCTCGTCCGGTACTCGAACGTGCCAGCGCACGTGAAACCGCGGCTCGGGTCGCCATCGGCACCGTCGCCCGTCTGTTCCTGAAGCAGGCATTCGGAGTCGAGGTCGTGTCCCATGTGATCACGATCGGGGCATCCGACCCGTACGTCGGACCGCCGCCCGCAGGTGCCGACCTCGATGCGATCGACGCCTCCCCGGTGCGTGCCTTCGACAAGGCCGCCGAAGAATCGATGATCGCCGAGATCGAAGCAGCGAAGAAGGACGGCGACACCCTCGGCGGCGTCGTCGAGGTCGTCGTGCACGGCCTCCCCGTCGGCCTCGGATCGTTCGTCTCCGGAGAACGCAAGCTCGATGCCAGGCTGGCAGCAGCCCTGATGGGTATCCAGGCCATCAAGGGGGTCGAGATCGGGGACGGCTTCGAGACCGCGCGTCGACGCGGAAGCGTCGCCCACGACGAGATCAAGCCCGGCCCGGACGGTGTGTTGCGCTCGACCAACCGGGCAGGCGGCATCGAGGGCGGTATGACCAACGGTGAGGCACTGCGAGTGCGGGCGGCGATGAAGCCCATCTCCACGGTCCCGCGCGCGTTGGCAACGGTCGACATGACGACCGGAGACGAGGCAGTGGCCATTCATCAGCGCTCGGACGTCTGCGCTGTCCCGGCCGCCGGTGTCGTGGCCGAGACGATGGTCGCCCTCGTGGTCGCGCAGGCAGCGTTGGAGAAGTTCGGTGGGGACTCGCTGGCGGAGACGACGAGCAACGTCGACCACTACGTGAAGGGCACCGCCGCCCGACCTCCACGATGACCCCGTACGCGGTCCTCGTCGGACCGCCGGGAGCAGGGAAGTCGACGATCGGTCGACGGCTCGCACAGGCTCTCGACTTGGACCTGTTCGACACCGATGTGGCCATCGAGCGAGACACCGGTCGTACGATCGCCGATATCTTCTCGCACGACGGCGAACTGGCCTTTCGGCAGATCGAGGAGCGGATAGTCGCCGGTGCTTTGGCCTCGCACGACGGGATCGTCTCCCTCGGTGGTGGTGCTGTGCTGTCGCCCGCGACCCGCGCCCTGCTGTCCGGGCACACCGTGGTGTACCTGGAGATCAGCGTGGCCGAAGGGCTTCGGCGTACCGGTGCGAACACGGTTCGGCCGTTGCTCGCCGGTCCTGATCCGCGTGCGAAGTACCAGGAACTGATGCGGCATCGCCGACCTCTCTATCGATCGGTGGCCACGGTGCGAGTGCGCACCGACAGTCGCAGTCCCGCTCGGGTCGTGGGCCAGTTGGTGGCGAAGCTGACGGCCATCGCCCCTGTTCCCGGGCGCAATGCGAACGAGAGAAACCCCCAGTAGATGAAGGTGATTCGATGACAGAGCCAGTACGCGTCCAGGTCGAGACTGCCAACCCGTACCCGGTGATCATCGGCCGAGGTCTGTTGACGGACCTCGTCGACGAGCTCGCCGGAACGGCCGCCGTGGCGATCTTCCACCAACCTCCGCTGGCGGAGACCGCGGAGGCGGTACGAGCTGCGTTGGCGGACAAGGGAATCGACGCTCACCGCATCGAAATCCCGGATGCCGAGGACGGTAAGGATCTGGCAGTGGCCGGGTTCTGCTGGGAAGTTCTCGGCCGAATCGGTCTCACCCGCAGTGACGCCATCGTCAGTCTGGGCGGCGGAGCGGCAACGGACCTGGCCGGATTCGTGGCAGCGACCTGGATGCGCGGAGTTCGTATCGTCCACGTCCCGACGACGCTGCTGGCCATGGTCGACGCGGCCGTGGGCGGCAAGACCGGCATCAACACCGATGCGGGCAAGAACCTCGTCGGTTCCTTCCACGAACCCGCCGCCGTGTTGATCGATCTGGCCACGCTCGAGACCGTCCCGAAGAACGAGATCGTCTCGGGCCTGGCCGAGGTGATCAAGACCGGGTTCATCGCCGATCCGAAGATTCTGGACATCATCGAGGCCGATCCTGCCGCGGCGCTCGATCCGACCGGTGACGTTCTGCCGGAGTTGATCCGGCGCTCGGTCGAGGTCAAGGCGAAGGTCGTTGCGGCCGATCTGCGTGAGTCGAACCTGCGCGAGATCCTGAACTACGGACACACGCTCGCGCACGCCATCGAGCGGCGGGAGCAGTACCGCTGGCGTCACGGCGCCGCGGTGTCGGTCGGTCTGGTGTTCGCGGCCGAGCTCGGACGCCTGGCCGGTCGCCTGGACGACGCCACTGCCGACCGCCACCGTTCGATTCTCGAATCGGTCGGCTTGCCGGTCACCTACGACGAGCATGCGTTCTCGGATCTGCTCAAGGGCATGCAGACGGACAAGAAGAACCGGGCCGGGCTGCTGCGATTCGTCGTTCTGGACGGTCTGGCCAAGCCCGGACGGCTCGAGGGTCCGGATCCGGCACTGCTCGTCGCAGCATTCTCCGCGGTCGGTCGCGAGGCCCCGGCCACAGGTGGGTCGGCCATTCTGTTGTGACGCCGTCGGCCCCACTCGGGGCCCGATGACAACGGGCGGTGATCGACGCATACAGCGTCGATCACCGCCCGTAGGTCGATGTGGGGGAGTTCAGGAACCGTCGGCGCTGCCGTGCCTGCCGCGCTTGTCCAGCCGCGGCTTGCCGTCCGCGTCCACCGCCGAGAACACCTCGGTGTCGGCTTCGCCGTGCTCGGGAGCCCACTGAGGTTCCGAACGCGTGGGCTCGGCCTGCGTCGCCTGTGCCCGACCCGACCCATTCTCCTGGCCGGCATTGACCAGTTGGCGGTCGTGCGCGCGTTCGGCGTCCGATGTGGCCAACTTCTTCTTGGCCTCGCGGTTCACGATCTGTCGTCCCACGAACACCGCGACGCTGGCGGCGATGAAGATGGTGAGAATCGTGAACGCGGCTCCGGAGGTGAGCTCGAAGACCAATCCGTTCTGGCCCAGGCTGAAGTCGACGAAGAAGTCGACGATCCAGCTCAGGAGACCGCCGAGCAGTCCACCGACCACAGCGGCTTTGAGCCAGACCATGGTCAGGTCCTCGCCGTCTTCGGGGTCGGGGTGCTTACGTCGGTCGCGGATTCCGTCGATGCCGGCCCACACGATGATGATGAGCAGCACGAGGGCGTATGCCACCCAGCGCAGTGCCGATCCGCTCAGCGGCCACATCGACACAGCTGCCCCCAGCAGCAGTCGAACCACGACGTTGACCAATCCCATACTTATGCCACGCACTGCCCACCCAGTCATGCGGCACAGCATATCCGCACGTCGAAGTTCATGTGTCGCGGCCCACACGTTCGATGACCCGGTCGACTGAAATGGGGCCTGTGAAACGAACGGTAATGTCGACGGCATGCCTGCCGATTTCGGTGCCCGTCGTGGTGCCCTACGAGAACTGTTGGCCGCCGACGGACTCGATTCGATGTTGATCACCGATCTTCTCAACGTCCGATACCTGACGGGCTTCACCGGCTCGAACGCGGCATTGCTGGTCTCGGTGGCCGACTCGCCCGGTGACGAGGATCGGACGGTCATCTGCACCGACGGCCGGTACGTCACTCAGGTGGCCGAGCAGGTTCCGGATCTGCGGGCCGAGATCGACCGGGCGTCCGCGGTGCATCTGCTTCGTTCGGGTTCGTCCGGCCGCGGCGGTCGAGTGGGTTTCGAGAGCCATGTGGTGACCGTCGACGCTCATCGCGCGTGGTCCGAGCTCGACGGCGCTGCGGAGTTGGTACGTGCACCGGGTGTCGTGGAGTCGTTGCGCATGGTCAAGGACGAGTTCGAGGTGGGGTTGCTCCGAGACGCCTGCCGCGCCGCCGATGACGCTCTGGCTCGATTGATCGGTGGAGGCGGTATCCGTGCCGGCCGGACCGAGCGGGAGGTCGCCCGCGAGCTGGAGTCGTCGATGCTCGACCACGGTGCCGATGCGATCTCGTTCGAGACCATCGTCGCAGCCGGAGCCAACTCGGCGGTCCCGCATCACCGGCCCACCGATGCGGTGCTTGCCGACGGCGACTTCGTCAAGCTCGACTTCGGTGCACTCGTCGGCGGTTACCACTCGGACATGACACGGACCTTCGTCATCGGGACGCCCGCGCAGTGGCAGCGCGACCTGTACGAGTTGGTTCAGCGGTCCCAGACGGCCGGGCGAGAGGCGCTGGCACCAGGGGTGAATACCGCTTCGGTCGACGCGGCGTCGCGCTCGGTGATCGAGGACGCAGGGTACGGGGAGTACTTCCTGCACGGGCTCGGCCATGGCGTCGGCCTGGAAATCCACGAAGCGCCGGGAATCGCGAAGACGAGCACCGGTACACTGCTGAGCGGTGCAGCGGTCACCGTCGAGCCGGGTGTCTACTTCTCCGGTCGCGGCGGCGTTCGGATCGAGGACACACTCGTCGTTCGCGACGGGGGTTCGGAACTGCTCACCCTGACAAGCAAGGAACTCACGTCCGTCTAGCGCGGGCGGGAGCGAATCCCGCACGTGACCGACGGCGCGTCACGCGCACAAACGATTGAGGAGACGCGAAGCAAGTGGCTTCCACCAGCGATTTCAAGAACGGACTGGTTCTCAACCTGGAGAACCAGCTGTGGTCGATCATCGAATTCCAGCACGTCAAGCCCGGCAAGGGGCCCGCATTCGTGCGGACCAAGCTCAAGAACGTGCTCTCGGGCAAGGTCGTCGACAAGACGTTCAACGCCGGTGTGAAGGTCGAGACCGCAACGGTCGACCGCCGCGACATGACGTACCTCTACCACGACGGTAGCGACTACGTGTTCATGGACGCCGACACCTACGACCAGCTCTCGATCGGTGAGGCCACCGTCGGTGACGGCGCGCGCTTCCTGCTCGAGAACCTGCGCGTTCAGGTCGCCATGCACGAGGGTGTTCCGCTGTACGTCGAGCTTCCCGTCACCGTCGAGCTCGAGGTCAAGCACACCGATCCCGGCCTGCAAGGCGATCGCTCCACCGGCGGCACCAAGCCTGCGACCCTCGAGACCGGAGCCGAGATCTCGGTGCCGCTGTTCATCAACACCGGCGACAAGCTCAAGGTCGATTCGCGTGACGGAAACTACCTCGGGCGTGTGAACTCCTAACGTGTCATCGAAGAAGTCGACATCCTCCGCCTCGCAGAACGGTGCTCCCGGTGCGAAGAAGCTCGGTGCGCGCCACAAGGCCCGCAAGCGTGCGGTGGACTTTCTGTTCGAGGCGGAGGCGCGCAACGTCGACCCGGTCGACCTGACCACCGAGCGCATCGAACTCGCACGCGGCGACGACACGATCGCTCCCGTCAGTGATTACACCTCGACCTTGGTCGAGGGCGTCGCCGAGAATCTCGATCGACTCGACGGCGTGATCGCCGATCACCTCAAGGACTGGACGCTCACCCGTCTGCCTGCAGTCGACCGGGCCATCCTCCGCGTTGCGGTGTGGGAGTTGTTCCACGCCACCGACGTGCCACCGGTCGTCGCTGTCGACGAGGCCGTCGAGCTGGCCAAACAGCTGTCCACCGACGACTCGCCAGGCTTCGTCAACGGCGTGCTGGGTCAGATCGTCCTGGTCGCGCCGCAGGTACGCGCCGCGGCCGCGGCGGTCTCCAGCCGTACGCAGTCCGACGCGTCCGGTGCAGCGTCGGTCGACGCCGAGCAGTGATCGGACGTTCGACGCCCGTGTGACCGAACGCTCTGCGAGCCTGCTGGTCATGGTTCGCAGAGCGTTGCTAGGCTCTACGCAGTTCTTGTCAGACATCCTTTAACGATCCGTCCAGAGAGGCGGAGAAGGAGGTCGTAGTTTGCCTGCGCCCGAAAGCTCGCCCGCGAACCCCGCCGTTCGCGAATTGCTGTCCTCGGCCGATGTGGGACGCACCATCTCCCGCATGGCCCATCAGATCATCGAGAAGACGGCCCTCGATGCCGCGGACTCGCCGCGCGTGGTGCTACTCGGCATTCCCACTCGCGGAACCACGTTGGCGGAGCGACTCGTCGAACGTATCGAGGCATTCTCCGGTGTGCGTCCTCCGCTCGGGTCCCTCGACATCACCCTCTACCGCGACGATCTGCGGAACAAGCCGCACCGTCCGCTCGAACGCACGTCGGTGCCCGCAGGCGGTGTCGACGACGCACTCGTCGTACTGGTCGACGACGTGCTGTTCTCCGGACGAACCGTCCGATCCGCGCTCGACGCTCTTCGTGACCTCGGCCGCCCTCGCGCCGTGCAGCTCGCAGTCCTGATCGACCGCGGCCACCGCGAGCTCCCGCTTCGTGCGGACTACGTCGGCAAGAACGTACCCACAGCCCGCACCGAGGACGTCTCGGTGCTGCTCTCCGAACACGACGGCCGCGACGGGGTCAGCCTGTCCGAGGGAGGATCCGCTCGATGAAGCATTTGCTCTCGGTCGCCGACCTGACGGCCGAATCGGCCACGGAGCTTCTCGACGAAGCCGAACGATTCGAGCAGGCGCTTCTCGGCCGCGAAGTCAAGAAACTCCCGACACTGCGCGGACGCACCATCATGACGGTGTTCTTCGAGAACTCGACGCGTACCCGCGTCTCTTTCGAGGTGGCAGGCAAGTGGATGAGCGCCGACGTCATCAACGTCAGCGCCAGCAGCTCGTCGGTGTCGAAGGGTGAGTCCCTGCGCGACACCGCGATGACGCTGCGCGCCGCCGGTGCGGATGCGCTCATCGTCAGGCACCCGGCATCGGGTGCCGCTCACCAGATCGCCCAGTGGACCGCCGATCAAGGAGCCGGTCTCGACGGTCGTTCCGCAGGCTCCACTCCTGGCCTCGACGGTCGTTCCACAGGCTCCACTCCTGGTGGCGGCCCCGCGGTGATCAATGCCGGTGACGGTACCCACGAACATCCCACCCAGGCCCTGCTCGACGCCCTGACGGTTCGCCAACGACTCGGAGACATCGCCGGCCGACGAGTCGCGATCGTCGGCGACATTCTGCACAGCCGGGTGGCGCGCTCGAACGCAATCCTGCTGGCCAAGCTCGGTGCCGAGGTGGTGCTGATCGCACCACCGACCCTGCTTCCCGTCGGAGTGACCGGCTGGCCGGTGCGGGTCTCGCACGACATCGACGCCGAACTGCCCGGTCTGGACGCGGTGTTGATGCTCAGAGTGCAGGCCGAGCGAATGAACGGCGGGTTCTTCCCCTCCGCTCGTGAGTACTCGATCACGTACGGGCTCTCGCAGCGCCGGCTCGACCTGCTGCCCGAGCATGCCGTCGTACTGCACCCGGGTCCGATGCTTCGCGGTATGGAGATCGCGTCCTCGGTGGCCGATTCTCCGAAAACTGCAGTTCTGCAACAGGTTACGAATGGAGTTCACGTGCGGATGGCGGTGCTGTTCCGATTGCTGGTCGGTTCGGACGGGGGTGCATCGTGAACGCGCCTGCGACCTCCGTTCTGCTCCGCGGCGTGCTGCTGTACGGCGAGGGACTCGAAACCGACGTGCTGATCACCGGCGAAGAAATCGTCGGAATCGGTTCGGACCTCGACGCCGACGGTGCCGAGGTGATCGAAGCCCGCGGCCAGATTCTGCTGCCCGGATTCGTCGACATGCACACGCACCTGCGCGAGCCCGGACGCGAGGACACCGAAACGATCGAATCCGGTTCGGCAGCAGCGGCTCTGGGCGGCTACACCGCCGTGTTCGCGATGGCGAACACCGATCCGGTTGCCGACTCGGTGGTGGTCACCGATCACGTCTGGCGTCGGGGACAGGAAGTCGGCCTCGTCGATGTCCACCCGGTGGGTGCGATCACCGTCGGTTTGAAGGGCAAGCAGCTCGCCGAGATGGCCACGATGGCAGCGGGAATCGGCCGGGTGAAGATGTTCTCGGACGACGGTCACTGCGTCGACGATCCACTGATCATGCGTCGAGCGCTGGAGTACTCGAGTTCACTCGGTGTGCTCATCGCTCAGCACGCCGAGGAGCCCAGGCTCACCGTCGGTGCCGTCGCACACGAGGGGCCCACTGCGGCGCGGCTCGGACTGGCCGGTTGGCCGCGCGCGGCAGAGGAATCGATCGTCGCACGGGACGCGCTGCTGGCCCGGGACGCCGGTGCGCGAGTGCACATCTGCCATGCGTCCACCGCGGGAACCGTCGAGTTGATGAAGTGGGCACGCGGACAGGGCATTTCGATCACCGCCGAGGTCACTCCGCACCACCTGCTGCTGGACGATTCGCGGCTCGAGACGTACGACGCGATCAACAAGGTGAACCCGCCGCTGCGTGAGAAGTCCGATGTCGAGGCCCTGCGCAAGGGCTTGGCCGACGGTGTGATCGATTGTGTGGCAACCGATCACGCTCCGCATGCCGAACAGGACAAGTGCTGTGAGTTCTCGATCGCCCGTCCAGGGATGCTCGGGCTCGAAACCGCACTGTCCATCGTCGTCGACACGATGGTGACCCCGGGACTGCTCGATTGGCGCGGCGTGGCGCGGGTGATGAGCGAGCGTCCCGCTCGGATCGTCGGATTGGCCGATCAGGGGCGGCCCATCGAAGTCGGCGAGATCGCCAATCTCACGCTGGTGGACCCGAATGCGAGCTGGACCGTCTCGGGCAAGAAGCTGGCCAGCGTCGCGCACAACACGCCGTTCGAGGACATGACCTTCTCCTCGAAGGTGACCACGACCTTGTTGCGCGGACGAATCACCGTTCGCGGCGGAGTCGTGGCGAACAGGGCAGGGGAGTAGAGCCGTGGACAGAGTTCTCATCGTCATCGGATTCATCCTGTTCTGGGCGCTGATGATCGCGCTGATCTTCTGGGGTTGGCGCGGACGCCAGAAGCGGCAGGAAGAGCGAATCGGCGACTTCCCGGCCGTGCCCCAGGATCTCGGTGCCACCCACATCGAGCCCAGCACAGGCCTGTACGTCGGCAGCACTATCGCGCCGAGCTGGCAGGACCGCATCGCCGTCGGCGACATCGGCCACCGCGCCACCGGTGAGCTGTCGCGACACGAGAAGGGCATTCTGCTCGACCGAGACGGCGAATCTCCCATCTGGATTCCGGCCGAATCGATTCGCGCGATCCGCACCGAACGCGGGTTGGCAGGCAAGGTCATGACCAAGGACGGGCTCCTGGTCATTCGCTGGGAGTTGCCGACGGGGACCGAGATAGACACCGGCTTCAGGGCCGACGACAAGCAGATCTACCCGGTGTGGACAGCGAGTTCCACCGGAGAAACCAAGGAGGAAACCGCGTGAGCAGCGCAGTTCTTGTTCTGGAGGACGGCCGGACATTCCGCGGCACCACATTCGGCGCACAGGGGCGCACCCTCGGCGAGGCCGTGTTCTGCACCGGAATGACCGGGTACCAGGAGACACTCACCGACCCGAGCTACCACCGACAGATCGTCGTCGCGACCGCGCCGCAGATCGGCAACACCGGCTGGAACCAAGAGGACGGTGAAGCCGCGAGCGCCCAGGATCCCAACAAGATATGGGTGGCCGGATACGTCGTCCGCGATCCGGCTCGCCGCACCTCGAGCTGGCGCTCGACCGGAACACTGCAGGATCAGCTCGAGGCCCAGAACGTCGTGGGCATCGCCGGAATCGACACACGCGCCCTGGTACGGCACCTGCGCACCCGCGGCTCCATGCGTGCGGGAGTGTTCTCGGGTGACGCGCTCGGCACCTCGGACGAGATGCTCGAGCAGGTGGTCGGCCAGCCGTCGATGCTCGGTGCCGACCTCGCCGGTGAAGTGACCACCGGAGCGGGCTACACCATCGAGCCGTCCGGTGACGCTCGATTCACCGTCGTCGCAGTCGATCTCGGTATCAAGACCAACACTCCGCGGATGTTCGCCGAGCGCGGTATCCGCGTGCACGTGGTGCCGTCGAACACCACCATCGAGCAGGTTCTGGAACTGAACCCCGACGGCGTCTTCCTGTCCAACGGACCGGGCGACCCGGCCACGGCCGACACCAGTGTCGCGTTGACCAGGCAGGTACTCGAACGTGAGCTGCCGCTGTTCGGTATCTGCTTCGGCAACCAGATCTTCGGGCGGGCACTGGGCCGTGGCACCTACAAGATGAAGTTCGGCCACCGCGGCATGAACATCCCGGTCATCGAGCACACCACCGGTCGCATCGCGATCACCGCGCAGAACCACGGATTCGCACTCGAAGGCGAAGCGGGCGAGGAGTTCGACACCGACTTCGGCCGCGCCCGGATCAGCCACACCTGCGCCAACGACGGCACCGTCGAGGGCGTCGAACTGATCGGCGGCAGCGCCTTCTCGGTGCAGTACCACCCCGAGGCCGCGGCGGGTCCGCACGACGCCGCCTACCTCTTCGACCGTTTCACCAGCGTCCTTCAGGAGAAGAAGTAATGCCACGCCGCACAGACCTGAACCACGTCCTGGTCATCGGATCGGGCCCGATCGTCATCGGCCAGGCCTGCGAGTTCGACTACTCCGGCACCCAGGCCTGCCGAGTGCTGCGCGAGGAAGGACTCCGCGTCAGCCTCGTCAACTCCAACCCCGCGACGATCATGACCGACCCCGAGTTCGCCGACGCCACCTACGTCGAGCCGATCACCGCGGAGTTCATCGAGAAGATCTTCGCCCGCGAGGCCGAGCAGGGTCACCCCATCCAAGCTGTGCTCGCCACCCTGGGTGGACAGACTGCGCTCAATGCCGCTGTCGCACTGCATGATCAGGGCATTCTCACCAAGCACGGCGTCGAGCTGATCGGTGCCGACTTCGACGCCATCCAGCGCGGCGAGGATCGACAGAAGTTCAAGGACATCGTCGCCAAGGTCGGTGGTGAATCCGCCAAGTCGGCCGTCTGCTACACGATGGACGAAGTGCGCGAGACCGTCGCCGAGCTCGGCTTCCCGGTCGTCGTACGTCCGTCCTTCACCATGGGAGGTCTCGGATCGGGACTGGCCTACAACGACGAGGACCTGACCCGCATCGCCGGCGGCGGGCTCGCGGCCTCGCCCACGGCGAACGTCCTCATCGAGGAGTCCATCCTCGGCTGGAAGGAATACGAGCTCGAGCTGATGCGCGACGGCCGCGACAACGTGGTCATCGTGTGTTCCATCGAGAACGTGGATCCCGTCGGCGTGCACACCGGCGACTCGGTGACCGTCGCGCCTGCGATGACGCTGACCGACCGCGAGTACCAGAAGATGCGCGATCTCTCCATCGACATCCTGCGTGAGGTGGGCGTCGACACCGGCGGCTGCAACATCCAGTTCGCGATGGATCCGGCGGACGGGCGCCTCGTCGTCATCGAGATGAACCCCCGCGTGTCGCGCTCGTCGGCGCTGGCGTCGAAGGCCACCGGTTACCCGATCGCGAAGATGGCCGCCAAGCTGGCCATCGGCTACACCCTCGACGAGATCGTCAACGACATCACCCGCGAGACCCCGGCGTGCTTCGAGCCGACCTTGGACTACGTGGTCGTCAAGGCACCCAGATTCGCGTTCGAGAAGTTCCCCGGTGCCGACGGCACGCTGACCACGACGATGAAGTCCGTCGGTGAGGCGATGTCGATCGGCCGCAACTTCACCGAGGCATTCGGCAAGGTGATGCGCTCGCTCGAAACCAAGCGCGCGGGGTACTGGACCGGCCCCGAGGTCGAGGCGGAGAGCCTCGACGCTCTGCTGGCGGACCTGTCCGTTCCTCAGGACGGCCGGATGTACGGAATCGAGAAGGCGTTCGCGATGGGCGCCACCCTCGAGCAGCTCTTCGAGGCGACCAAGATCGACCCGTGGTTCCTCGACCAGTTCCAGCAGATCCACGAACTCGGCGTCCAGGTTCGCGAGGCGGCCGAATTCGACGAGGCGCTGCTGCGGCAGGCGAAGTACCACGGGCTGTCCGACCGCCAGATCGCCGCTCTGCGCCCCGAACTCGACGGCGAGGACGGAGTGCGTGCGCTGCGCGACGAGCTCGGCGTGCACCCGGTCTACAAGACGGTCGACACCTGCGCCGCCGAGTTCGAGGCCAAGACGCCGTACCACTACGGCACCTACGAGCTCGACCCCGACGCCGAGACCGAGGTTGCCCCGCAGCCGGACCGGCCCAAGGTGCTCATCCTGGGCTCGGGGCCCAACCGCATCGGTCAGGGCATCGAATTCGACTACAGCTGTGTGCACGCAGCGTTGACGCTGTCCGAGGCCGGCTACGAGACGGTCATGGTCAACTGCAACCCCGAGACCGTCTCCACCGACTACGACACCGCCGACCGCCTGTACTTCGAGCCGCTGACCTTCGAGGACGTTCTCGAGGTGTACCGGGCCGAGGCCGCCTCGGGCACGGTGCGCGGAGTTATCGTCCAGCTGGGCGGCCAGACTCCGCTCGGCCTGGCGAAGCGGCTGAAGGCCGCGGGCGTCCCTATCGTGGGAACATCGCCCGAGGCCATCGATCTCGCCGAGGACCGGGGCGAGTTCGGCAAGGTCCTCGACGCGGCAGGGCTGCCCGCTGCCAAGTACGGCACGGCGACCACGTTCGACGGGGCCCGTGAGATCGCGTCGGGCATCGGCTACCCGGTACTGGTCCGCCCGTCCTACGTTCTCGGCGGCCGCGGCATGGAGATCGTGTACGACGAGGCATCGCTCGCCACGTACATCTCCAACGCGACGGAGATCTCGGACGACCGTCCGGTTCTGGTCGACCGGTTCCTCGAAGATGCAGTCGAAATCGACGTCGACGCACTGTGCGACGGCACCGAGGTCTACATCGGCGGCATCATGGAACACATCGAGGAGGCCGGTATCCACTCCGGCGACTCGGCGTGCGCGTTGCCTCCGATCACCCTCGGCAAGACCGACATCGAGAACGTCCGACGGTCCACCGAGGCTCTGGCGAAGGGCATCGGCGTGCGCGGCCTGCTCAACGTTCAGTACGCACTCAAGGACGACATCCTGTACGTCCTCGAGGCCAACCCGCGTGCGAGCCGCACCGTTCCGTTCGTCTCCAAGGCGACTGCCGTGCAGCTGGCGAAGGCATGCGCCCGAGTGATGCTCGGGGAGACCATCGCCGAGCTGCGGACCGCAGGCATCCTGCCCGAGACCGGGGACGGTGGCACCGTCCCGGCCGGTGCCCCGATCGCAGTCAAGGAAGCGGTGTTGCCGTTCAACCGGTTCCGTCGTGCGGACGGAACCGGAGTGGACACCCTGCTCAGCCCCGAGATGAAGTCCACCGGCGAGGTGATGGGAATCGACTTCGATTTCGGTACCGCATTCGCCAAGAGCCAGACCGCCGCGTACGGCTCGTTGCCCGCGGGCGGCGCGGTGTTCGTATCGGTGGCCAACAAGGACAAGCGATCACTGATCTTCCCGGTGAAGCGGCTTGCAGATCTGGGCTTCACGATCCTGGCAACCGAAGGTACCGCAGATGTGTTGCGGCGCAACGGAATCAAATGTGAGCAGGTCTACAAGCAGTCCGGTGAGGATGTGCCGGAGGGGGAGCGGACCATCGTCGACCGGATACTCGCCGGGGACATCGCCATGGTGATCAACACCCCGTACGGCAACTCCGGCCCCCGCGTCGACGGGTACGAGATCCGGAGCGCCGCAGTGGCGCAGAACATTCCGTGCATCACCACGGTGCAGGGCGCGTCCGCGGCGGTGCAGGGCATCGAAGCCGGAACCGCCGGCGGAATCGGCGTCCGCTCGTTGCAGGATCTGCATGCGGGATTGAAGCAGGGGCTGGGAGTGGAGCCTGCGGAACGACCCGGGAATGGGGGAGTGGAGTGAGTCATCATCGCAGTTGGTCGGATCGGTTGCGCGCCGCGGTTGCGGCGCGCGGTCGACTGTGTGTCGGAATCGATCCGCATCCGGCGCTGCTCGAGGCGTGGGAGTTGCCACGCTCGGCGGACGGTCTCGAGGTGTTCGCCGAGCTCTGCGTCGAGGCATTCGTCGGTGAGGTGGCGATCGTCAAGCCTCAGGTGGCGTTCTTCGAGGCGTACGGATCTGCCGGGTACGCGGTGCTCGAACGCACCGTCAGTGTGTTGCGCGACGCGGGCACCCTGGTGATCGCAGATGCCAAGCGCGGCGATATCGGCACGACGATGGATGCGTACGCACAGGCCTGGCTCGAGCCCGACTCTCCGTTGTCCTCGGATGCTGTCACGGTGTCGCCGTACCTGGGTGTGGATTCACTGGGGGAGACGGTCGATCGTGCAGTGCGACACCAGCGAGGTCTGTTCGTGCTGGCTCGAACCTCCAATGCGGAAGGCGCTGCTCTGCAGCAGGCGGCGACGTCGAACGGCGGGTCGGTGGCTCAGTCGATCGTCGACGCGGCGGCGACGCGTAATCGCATCGATGCCGACACGCTGGGCCTGGTCGTGGGTGCCACTCGTGATCATGGTCTCGACCTGTCGAACTACACCGGACCCATACTCGCGCCGGGTCTGGGAGCGCAGGGAGCGACGGTGGCCGATCTCGCGGAGATCTTCCGTGATTCGCGTGAGCTGTTGCTGCCCAACTCCTCTCGGGGTGTCCTGGCCGCAGGACCGTCGGTGACGGCATTGCGCGACGCGGCGATGCGGTTACGCGACGAGATCGAAGCCGGTCTCGCATAGTCGACGCTGCTGCGCTCCGGCACGCGGGGGTGAGTTAGCGGTGGACGCGAGTCGTCGGTACGGTCGCTAGCGCTGCCGACGAACAGTGCGGATCTCCGGTGCGGAGCGCCGACGACCGCGGTCCGTGGCAGTGGAACACCGATGGTCGACGTGCCGACAACGATCGTGTGCGTCGTACCGCCCAGAACGAGAAGACGGAGGAACCGACAGTGGCCCTTCCCCAGTTGACCCCCGAGCAGCGTGCCGCTGCCCTCGAGAAGGCAGCGATCGCACGGAAAGCGCGCGCCGAGCTCAAGGAGCGCCTCAAGCGCGGCGGCACCGATCTCAAGCAGGTGCTCAAAGATGCCGAGACGGACGAGATTCTCGGAAAGATGAAGGTCTCCGCGTTGCTCGAGGCCCTGCCGAAGGTGGGCAAGGTCAAGGCCGCGGAGTTGATGACGGAATTGGAGATCGCGCCCACCCGTCGACTGCGCGGTCTCGGCGATCGGCAGCGCAAGGCGCTGTTGACGAAGTTCGATTTCGAGGCCTGACGGCGGTGAGTGACGCTGCGGCGACCTCGGTCCCGGAGACGAAGCGCGGCCGGTTGGTGGTGCTGTCCGGACCCTCCGGCGTCGGCAAGTCCAGTGTCGTTCGGCTCGTGCGCGCGGCGCTGCCCGAGCTGGTCTTCAGCGTGTCGGTCACGACGCGATCGCCGCGGCCGGGCGAGGTGGACGGTCAGGATTACCACTTCGTGTCGGCCGGCGAGTTCGATCGGATGATCGCCGACGACGAGCTGCTCGAGTGGGCGAGCATTCACGGTGGCCTGCAGCGGTCGGGGACTCCGGCTGCACCCGTGGAGGCTGCGCTCGAGGCGGGCAGCCCGGTGTTGCTCGAGCTCGATCTTGCCGGTGCCCGTGCCGTGCGGGTGTCCAAGCCCGAGGCTCTGCTGGTGTTCATGGCACCGCCGACGTGGGACGATCTGGTCTCTCGCTTGGTCGGACGCGCGACCGAGGAGAGCGCGGCCACCGAGCGGAGGCTCGAGACCGCACGGGTGGAATTGGCCGCACAGAACGAGTTCGACACGGTGGTTGTCAATACCGATGTCGACCATTCGTGCGAACAGTTGGTATCCTTGTTGGTCGGTAGGTCGTCGGTCGGCAACAGCTGACCAGTTTCACGGCGCACGAGGCCCCGACCAGCTAGTTCGTAGCACCAACGATGCAATTTCAGGAGATCATCAGTGAGCAGCATTTCAGCGGCCGTTTCCGACTTCGACGGACGCAGCGCTCTGCCGGCCTACGACACGCCGCTCGGCATCACCAATCCGCCCATCGACGAGCTGCTCGCCCGCACCTCGTCCAAGTACGCCCTCGTGATCTACGCAGCCAAGCGTGCGCGTCAGATCAACGACTACTACAACCAGCTCGGTGACGGCATCCTCGAGTACGTGGGACCGCTGGTCGAGCCGGGTCTGCAGGAGAAGCCGCTGTCGATCGCTCTGCGCGAGATCCACGCAGACCTCCTCGAGCACACCGAAGGCGAATAAGAACCTCACAGAGGACATCTGACTTGCACGTTGTCGTCGGAGTCGGCGGAGGTATCGCCGCCTACAAGAGTTGTTCGCTCATCCGCAGTTTCACCGAGAGCGGGCATCAGGTACGGGTGATTCCGACCGCGTCCGCTCTGGAGTTCGTCGGGCGCGCGACGTTCGAGGCGCTGTCCGGGCAACCGGTGCAGACCGGGGTCTTCGCGGACGTGCCGGAAGTCCCGCACGTGCGCCTGGGTCAGGAGGCGGACCTCGTCGTCGTCGCCCCCGCCACTGCGGACCTCATGGCCCGCATCGCCGGGGGACGTGCCGATGACCTTCTGACGGCCACCCTGCTCACCGCGCGGTGTCCGGTGGTGCTGGCTCCCGCGATGCACACGGAGATGTGGGAGCACCCCGCCACGGTCGCGAACGTCGCGACCCTTCGCTCGCGCGGTACGCACGTGATCGAACCTGCATCGGGTCGTCTGACCGGGCGAGACACCGGGTCGGGTCGGCTGCCGGAGCCGGACGAGATTTTCGCGCTCTCGATGCTGGTGACCGAGCGAGCGGATGCTCTTCCCCGGGACCTCGAAGGACGCCATGTTCTGGTGTCTGCCGGCGGCACTCGCGAGCCTCTCGACCCGGTCCGCTTTCTGGGCAATCGAAGCTCCGGAAAGCAGGGATACGCCCTGGCGCGAGTGGCCGCGCAACGCGGAGCCCAGGTGACGCTGGTCGCCGGGTACACCAGCGACCTCGACGCGCCGGCCGCGGTGGACGTGGTGCACGTCAAGACGGCGTCGGACATGCAGGACGCCGTTCGCAAACTTGCCGTCGGTGTCGACGCAGTGGTGATGGCGGCCGCGGTCGCCGACTTCCGCCCGGAGTCCATCGCAGGAAGCAAGATCAAGAAGGGTTCCAACGAGCCGTCGTCGATCCCGCTGGTTCGCAACGACGACATACTCGCCGGCCTCGTTTCCGCTCGCCGCGACGGAGAACTCGAATCGTCGACGGTCATCGTCGGATTCGCCGCCGAGACCGGAGACGCGGACGGAGACGTGCTGACCTATGCGCGGGCCAAGCTCGAACGCAAGGGCTGTGACCTGCTCGTGGTCAACGCGGTCGGTGACGGCAAGGCATTCGAGGTGGACCACAACGACGGCTGGTTGCTCGGGTCCGACGGTTCCGAGGCTGCACTCGGCGAGGGCTCCAAAGCCTTGCTCGCGAGCCGCGTACTGGATTCGGTAGCGCAGATGCTCGGCGCGCGGAGTCCTCGACCGAGTTCGAATCCGTGATGATGCCGAGGGTGCACGAGCGATGTCGCACCGGCTACCGTGCTGAGCACCACGTGTAGTGCCGTAGAGGTTTGCCTGGCTCCGGCAGGGGCGATAACACCGAGGGAACGTCAAATTTTCGTGGAGTGCCCGACCGGCGCGAGGCGTCGGGTCGGGCAGGAACATGCGTCGAGAGGAAGTCCGTGAGCAAGTCCGGTAGTCGGCTTTTCACCAGCGAGTCCGTCACAGAGGGTCATCCCGACAAGATCTGTGACGCCATCAGCGATTCGATTCTCGATGCACTGTTGACGGAGGATCCGCGTGCCCGGGTGGCCGTGGAGACTCTGGTCACCACCGGTCAGGTGCATGTCGCGGGTGAGGTCAACACCACCGCGTATGCCGACATCCCCAAGATCGTGCGCGAGAAGGTCCTCGAGATCGGGTACGACTCGTCGGCCAAGGGGTTCGACGGAAATTCCTGCGGTGTCAACGTTGCGATCGGCGCGCAGTCTCCCGAGATCGCTCAGGGCGTCGATCATTCGCACGAGGCCCGAGTCGAAGGACTGTCCGACGACGAGATCGACCGTCAGGGCGCGGGGGATCAGGGACTGATGTTCGGCTACGCCAACACCGACACTCCCGAGCTGATGCCGTTGCCGATCGCGTTGGCGCACCGGCTTTCTCGGCGGCTGACCGAGGTCCGCAAGAGTGGGGTGCTGCCGTACCTGCGTCCTGACGGCAAGACGCAGGTGACGATCGAATACGACGGCGACAACGCCGTTCGCCTCGACACCGTGGTGATCTCGACTCAGCACGCGGCCGACATCGATCTCGACAACCTGCTCACTCCCGATATTCGGGAGAAGGTGCTCGGGTCGGTGCTCGCCGAGTTGGACGTGCCGACGCTGGATACGTCCGATGTGCGTCTGTTGGTCAATCCCACCGGAAAGTTCGTGCTCGGTGGGCCGATGGGTGACGCCGGGCTGACCGGTCGCAAGATCATCGTCGACACCTACGGCGGCATGGCACGGCACGGCGGTGGCGCGTTCTCCGGCAAGGACCCGTCCAAGGTCGACCGCAGTGCTGCCTACGCGATGCGCTGGGTTGCGAAGAACGCTGTTGCCGCCGGGCTGGCGGATCGCATCGAGGTCCAGGTGGCGTACGCCATCGGCAAGGCTGCACCGGTCGGGTTGTTCGTCGAGACGTTCGGCACCGAGAAGACCGATCCCGCGCGTATCCAGGCGGCGATCAGCGAGGTGTTCGATCTACGTCCCGGTGCCATCATTCGTGATCTTGATCTGCTCCGACCGATCTACGCGCCCACTGCGGCGTACGGTCACTTCGGCCGCACCGACATCGATCTGCCGTGGGAGTCCACCGATCGCGCCGGCAAGCTTCGCGAGGCCGCCGGACTCTGAGTTCGGCTTCGACCGTTCTGCACGTACCCTGCTCGCACCGGCTCGGTGCTCCGACATCGAGTGTGGGGTGAGAATCGAGGAGGAGGTGCGGTGGCAGGCGTAGCGCGGGTGGCGGCGTCGGATCTTCCGATCGCGCGCATTCTCCCGATGTTGCCGCTGCCGCATCTCGACCGCGAGTTCGACTACCTCGTTCCCGAGGAGGTGAGCAGTGATGCTCAGCCCGGTGTCCGAGTTCGGGTGCGGTTCGCAGGACGATTGGTCGACGGTTTCGTGCTGGCGAGACTGGCAGAGACCGAACACCCCGGCAAGCTCGGCTGGCTCGATCGGGTGGTGTCGGCGGAGCGAGTTCTGACCCCGGAGATCGCGGAACTGGCCGAGGCGGTGGCCGATCGGTATGCCGGGACCAGAGCGGATGTGCTGCGTCTGGCGATCCCGGCTCGCCATGCCCGAGTCGAGGCGGAACAGACACCTGTCGTCGAGCCGCCCGCCGAGCCCGACATCGACCGAGCAGCCTGGTCGGCCTACACCCACGGCTCGAACTTCCTCGATGCGTTGGCATCGGGACGCGTACCGCGAGCGGTATGGCAGGCGTTGCCCGGTGAGCGGTGGCCGGTGCGGTTGGCGGAGGCCGCCGCCGTGACCGTGGCAGGCGGTCGTTCCGCGGTGGTGGTGGTACCCGATCAGCGAGACCTCGATCGACTGGAGACGGCCTGTGTGGCCCTGCTCGGTGCCGACCGGGTGGTGGCGCTGTCCGCCGGACTGGGCCCGGCGAAGCGGTATCGGCAATGGTTGCGTGGTCTGCGATCGGGCCCGGTCGTCGTGGTGGGGACACGCAGCGCCGTGTTCGCTCCGGTGTCCACTCTCGGCATGATTGCCATCTGGGACGACGGTGACGACAGTTTCGCCGAGCCCAGATCGCCGTATCCGCACGCCAGAGAAGTGGCGTTGCTTCGGGCGCACGTGTCAGGGGCAGCAGTGGTGATCGGAGGACATTCACGGACGGCGGAGGCGGAAGCTCTCGTGGATTCCGGTTGGGCACACGACCTGGTGGCCTCCCGCGAGCTGGTCCGTGAGCGTCAACCCCATGTGGTGGCCTTGGCGGACTCGGACCATGCGCTCGCGCGCGATCCGGCAGCCCGTGTCGCCCGGTTGCCCGCGATCGCGTTCGAGGCGGCGCGAGCCGCACTGAAGGCCGATTCGCCTGTGCTGGTTCAAGTTCCGCGCGGCGGATACGTACCGTCACTGGCGTGTGCAAAATGTCGGCACCCGGCTCGGTGTCGCCGGTGCAACGGGCCGCTGGCCCTGCCCTCCGCCCCGGGCAGCGACGGAGCGGGCAGTCCGACGTGCTCGTGGTGTGGAATCGCCGACACCGCGCATCGGTGCACGGTATGCGGATCACGCAACCTGCGTGCGGTCGTGATCGGAGCGGGCCGCACCGCCGAGGAACTCGGACGGGCATTTCCCGGCGTACCGATACACAACTCGGGAGGTGCCGCCGTGCTCGACGCCGTCCAGCCGGGTGCCGGTCTCGTCGTGTCCACCGTCGGTGCCGAACCGACGGTCGACGGTGGGTACGGCGCTGCCCTCTTGCTGGACGGTTGGGCGCTGCTCGGCCGGGCAGACCTGCGCGCGGCAGAAGAGACACTGCGTCGGTGGATGACGGCCGCCGCCTTGGTTCGGCCGGGTGCGGCAGGTGGCCGCGTGGTCGTCGTCGCCGAATCCGAGATACCCACGGTGCAGGCGCTGGTTCGCTGGGATCCGCTGTGGCACGCCAGAAGTCAGTTGGACGAGCGAGTCGAGGTACGGTTCCCACCCGCCGTGCACGTCGCCGCGATCGACGGAACCACCGATGCGATCACTGCGTTGGTGGAGAGCGCAGATCTGCCCGAGGCAGTGGAAATACTCGGACCCGTCGATCTGCCGGACGGCCAACGGGCACCTGCGGGCAGCGGTGAGGACGTACTTCCCGGTGATGTGCAGCGGCTGTTGATACGCGTGCCGCGGAGCACAGGGGCGGCGTTGGCGCGAGCGCTGGCCACCGCGCAGGCGTCTCGTAGCGCCAAGAAACTCGGTGCGGGAGTGCGGGTTCAGATAGACCCGATTCGAATCGGTTGACACTGCCGTCGGGGCTCGCCGTGGCCTAGGGTTGCCTCGGGGCGGTGCACGGGGCGCCGACGAGAGATGGGTCGGGGGACATGAAGAGAAGACAGCTTTTTCGCCGTGTGACAACAGGTTTGGCAGTGGTGATCGGGGCCCGTCTGGTGTCGCCCACCACCGCCGACGCCCTGCCCGGTACCGGCTCGGCGCAGCCAGCGATACCGGCCGTTCCGTTGGACCGACTGCTACGGATCGTGTCGCTCTCGCACATCAACGATCCGGCTCTCACCCCGATCTTTCCCGGCGATCCCGAATTCTCGCTCGAGACGGCGTTCACCGTCGCGGACGACGGCTTCTACCTCCAGTACGTCAAGGAGGGCGAGCACACCGGCACGCACTGGGGAGCGCCTGCGCACTTCCAGAAAGGTGGGCTGACCGCCGACCAGCTCGATCCGGAGGATCTGTTTCTGCCTGCGGTGAAGATCGACATCCGTGATCGGGCGGCGGCCGACGCCGACTACGCCGTGACCGTGGCAGACCTGCAGAACTGGGAAGCAGTCAACGGAGCCATTCCGCCAGGTGCGGCTGTCGTTCTGTGGACCGGCTGGGAGTCACGGTGGGGGACCGATGCGTACGCCAACGCGGACGCGGACGGGGTGACGCACCAACCCGGGTTCTCCGCGGAGGCTGCGCAGTGGTTGATCGACACGGGCAGGCTCGCCGACAGAGGTGCCCTCGGCACCGACACCTTCGGGCCCGATCTGGGCAACGACGACACCTATCCGGTGTCCGTCAAGCTCTACGACCGGCGTCGGATAAGCCTGGAGAACCTGACCAATCTGGAGTCGATTCCGACCACCGGCGCCTACGTTCTTGTCGGTGGTCCGATCAACCGAGCCGGATCCGGCTCGCCTGCAACCATTTTCGGTTTGGTCCCACGAGCCGCGTGATCGGAGCCGCTCGGCACCGCGCTGAGTGTGCCCGCGGTGTCGTAGGCGTAGATTCCGGCCTTGCCCTCGCGTTTGGCCTTGTACATCGCGCGATCGGCCAGCCGCATCAACTCGTCCTCCTCGTCGACGTCGGCGGTGTCGGTGCCGGTGTCGGATCCGGCCACGGTCGTGGAGTCGTGGGGTGTACGGTCGAGTCGACCGATCTGTACCACGCCCACGCACACGCCGACCGACACCGAATGGCCGTCGATCTCGTGTGCTGTCCGCATCGCGTCGGCGATGCGGACCGCCGTCGCGCGACCGGCATCGAGGTCGGCGTACACCAGGGCGGTGAACTCGTCACCGCCGAAGCGCGCCACCACACCGTCGACCACGCATCGGTCGAGGCGGCGTGCAAGTTCGACCAGTAATCGATCACCGCCGCCGTGGCCGAATCTGTCGTTGACGCTCTTGAAGTCGTCGAGGTCGATCAGCAGTAGGACGGCGCGGCCTCGGCCCGCTCGGGCGTCGTTCACCGCCGCTCGAAGGTGTTCGTCGAACGACGACCGGTTGAGCAGTCCGGTCAGTCCGTCGTGGTGCGCGCGGTACGTCAGCTCGGCCTGTGCCCGAGTCAGGCTCCGAAGCAGATTGTCGTTCTGAACCAGGGTGATCACCTGGCGAACCAGGGAGAGCAGCACCACTGCAACCCCGAGGACGATGACGGTCGAATCCAGGTTCCCGGTCTGCACACGCAGTATCGCCAACACGATCCCTATCGCACCCATGAGCCCGTACGGCAACAGCAGCTGCGTTCTCTCACCGGTGACGGTCTCGGTACACGCCCCTGCGGTGGGCTCCGATCCGTACCGAGACGATCCGTACCGCGACGATCCGTGTGACGACGAGCCGAGCGGCGACGGGGTTTCGTCGACGGTCCGCGGGGAGGCGGCCGCGAGAGCGATGAGCGCAGTGCCGGCGATGAACCCGCCGTCGGTCAGAACCGGCATGAAGTCCGCGCCGGTGGCGACGAGGTACGCGTAGATGCTGTCGGATACCGCCATCATCAGGATGCCGGCACCGAGCAGGGTGAGCTGCGTTCGGTATCGCGCCGCGATCTTCGTGATTACGGCGAGAAGCACGATCATGGCCACGAGAACCAGGTCGGTGATGGGATACATGATCGCCACGAGGAACTCGATCGATTCGGATTTCGACGAGTGCACGACTGCACCGAGCACGGTGGCCCAGGAGAGAACGAACAGGGACCCGACGACGACGGCCCCGTCGAGCAACGACATCACCCAGACATGGCGTGCACCTGCGGCAGCCCGTCGGGGCGACAGACCGACGAAGGCGAGCAGCGCGGGCACGGCGAAGATCGGGAAGAGAAAGAACCCGACATCGGCGATCGATGCAGTCGGCAGCGGCATGTCGAGAGCGGATCGATAGAAGGCCCAGACCGCCATGCCTGCACTCCAGCACGCCATTCCTGCGGCCATCAGAACACGCCACTGTCGTTCGGAGCCCATCCTC
Organism: Rhodococcus sp. NPDC006774; assembly: GCF_040636045.1. Taxonomy (NCBI): domain Bacteria; kingdom Bacillati; phylum Actinomycetota; class Actinomycetes; order Mycobacteriales; family Nocardiaceae; genus Rhodococcus; species Rhodococcus sp. NPDC006774. The sequence goes on from NZ_JBEYIW010000008.1 coordinate 97,739, forward strand.
GTGGATGCGGTCCGCCAACACACGATCGTCGCGGTGATACCACCCGCGAGCTGTGCGACGTCGTCGATCAGCACGGAGATTCGCTGGCCGAGAACGTTGGAGCCGGCGAGCAGGACGATGGCGAGGACGCAGCCGAGAACGACGGTCACGCGTCGCCTCGTCGATCCGGCCACACGGCCCCCCTCGTTCGTGAGCGGGCGCTGTCGAGCCGGCCGCTGGATTCCGGTGCGGTCCACGAGAGCTCGTACCGACCGCGCCATTCTAACGAGCGAGAGCGATCCACGACGCGTTCCTCGGATGCGGAAACTCGGAGGTTGCCTCTGGGCCTTGCCAAAGATCTATTGTCGATATATCGTCGACTCGTCAATCGATACGAAGGAGTACGACATGAACTACGCATTCGAAGGATTCGCACACGAATTCGGACGTCGCGCAGGCGCACGTCGACACATGCGAGGAGCACCGTTCGAGATGTGGGTCGCGCAGAGTGACGATCACGGTCCGTCGGACGATCACGGTCCGCGAGAGCGAGGCCGCGGAAAGAGAGGGCACAGCGAACGCAGTCGGCATGCCGGTGGCCCGTTCGGACGAGGACGAGAGGGCATGCGCCCCGGCTTCGGCCCCGGCGGTTTCGGACCCAATGCAGATTTCGGTCGAGGCCGGGGTCGGGGAGGGCGAGGGCGACGCGGGGACGTGCGTGCTGCAATCCTCCTCTTGCTCGAGGAACGTCCGATGCACGGATACGAACTGATCCAGCAGATCGCCGAGAAGAGCAACGGCACCTGGAAGCCGAGCCCGGGCTCCATCTATCCGGCCCTGTCGCAACTCGAAGACGAGGGTCTGGTCCTCATCGACAAGGTGGCCGGTCGAAAGACGGCTGCGTTGACCGACGAGGGGCGAACACACACGGAGAATCATCGAGTCGACCTGGGCAGCCCATGGGACGACGTGGCCGAGTCCGTCGGTGTCGACGCCAGGGATCTTCGGGCGCTCATCGGTCAATTGATGGGCGCCGCCGGTCAGGTAGCCGGAGTCGGCACACCGAAACAGGTGGAACAGGCAGCCGAGATTCTCACCGAGGCACGCAGGTCGCTGTATCGGATCCTCGCCGACGACGGTCCGGCCGATCGCGATCCCGACGACACGGTCGACGCCCCCGACGCGACGTGATCGACAGGTGCGGAATCGTCCGCAGCGCTCGCGACTCCCTAGGATGAACACCCGAGATCCTTTCGTCCATCCCAGGGAGTTGCTCGAGTGCGCGTCGTCTTTGCCGGTACACCGGAGCCTGCAGTCCCGTCGCTGCGGCGACTGCTGGAGTCCGAACGCCACGAGGTGATCGCGGTGGTGACCCGGCCCGACGCCGCTGCAGGCAGGGGTCGCAAGACGATGCGGTCACCGGTCGGGCAGCTGGCCGACGAGCACGGAATCCCGGTGTTCACACCCGCGAAGCCCTCGGATCCGGATTTCGTCTCACAGCTCACCCAACTCGCACCCGACGTGTGTCCGGTCGTCGCATACGGTGCACTGCTGCCGCAGCCGGTGCTCGATATCCCTCGCTTCGGCTGGATCAACCTGCACTTCTCGCTGCTGCCCGCGTGGCGAGGTGCCGCACCGGTGCAGGCGGCCATCGCCGCAGGTGACGAGATCACCGGTGCCTCCACCTTCCTGCTCGACGCGGGAATGGACACCGGGCCGGTATTGGGCGTCGTCACCGAGCGGGTACGCGCAACCGATACGACAGGGGACCTGCTCACCCGACTGGCATCGAGTGGAGCAGACCTACTCGCTGCCACCCTCGACGCAATCGAGGACGGGACGGCATCCGCGCACCCGCAGCCCGAGGACGGAATCTCCTACGCGAGCAAGGTGAGCGTCGACGCCGCCCGCATCGATTGGACTCGATCTGCAGCTTTCGTCGACCGGCACATCAGATCGGTCACCCCCGCACCGGGCGCATGGACGACGATCGGTGAACTCCGCGTCAAGATAGCCCCGACGACGCGCTCCGAGGACACGTTGGCCCCGGGCGAGATAGCGGTGCGCAAGTCCGGCGTGCACATCGGAACCGGCACGACCGCAGTCGTTCTCGGCGATGTTCAACCGCAGGGCAAGAAGCTCATGAAAGCACTCGACTGGGCGCGAGGCGCTCGGCTGGACGATACGGCGGTAGCGCGATGACAGAACCCGACAGGCCTCGAAAGCGCGAGTCGAGTCCAGCCCGAAAGACCACCAAGAAGTCGCCCGGTGCGCGCGGTCCGAAGGGAAACCGACCCCCGCAGGGTGCAGGACCCCGTGCCGTCGACGCGATCGACCCGGCCCGACGTGCCGCCCGGGACGTCCTCAAGGCCGTGCGTGAACGGGATGCGTACGCCAACCTGGTGCTCCCCGGACTGCTGCGCGAGCGCAAGTTGGATTCGCGCGACGCCGCGCTGGCCACCGAACTCGCCTACGGTGCGTCCCGAGCGCGTGGCGTGCTCGACGCGGTGATCGCCCATGCCGCCGGTCGGCCCGCCGCCGAGATCGACGGGCCGCTGCTCGACATTCTGCGGCTCGGCTCCTACCAACTGCTCCGCACCCGGGTGGCACCCCACGCGGCCGTAGCCACGTCGGTGGACCTGGCTCGGTCCGAATTCGGTACCGGCAAGGCAGGTTTCGTCAACGCGGTGCTGCGGCGCGTGTCCGAGCGTACGGCCGAGCAGTGGGTGGACGAGCTCGCACCCGAGGCGGCGGTCGATCCCGTCGGCCACCTCGCGTTCGAGTACGCCCACCCCAAGTGGATCGCACAGGCCTTCGCCGACGCACTCGGGGCGGACGCCGGTGAACTCGCCGCCGTCCTCGAGGCCGACGACGCGCGTCCCTCGGTACACCTGGTGGCCCGGCCCGGCGAGATCTCCGCGGAAGAGCTGGCGCTGATCACCGGGGGAGAAGAAGGTCCCTATTCGCCGTACGCCGTGCACCTCGACGGCGGAGATCCCGGCAAGATCGACGCCGTCCGTGACGGCCTGGCCGGAGTGCAGGACGAGGGCAGTCAACTCGTCGGCCGGGCGCTCACCCTCGCGCCGCTGATGGGCGAGGACGGGGGCCGGTGGCTGGACCTGTGCGCCGGACCGGGCGGTAAAGCTGCCCTGCTCGGGGCCATCGCCGAAATCGACGGAGCCACGGTCGACGCCGTCGAACCGACACCGCACCGAGCCGATCTGGTGTCCAAGACGACCAAGGACCTTCCGGTGACGGTGCACACCGTCGACGGTCGAACGTCCGGACTCGACCGCGGCTACGACCGAGTGCTCGTCGATGCGCCGTGCACCGGGCTCGGTGCCCTGCGCCGCAGGCCCGAGGCCCGGTGGCGTCGTCGACCCTCCGATGTGGCGGCATTGGTGACACTGCAGAAAGAACTGCTGGCAGCGGCGATCGACCTGGTACGCCCGGGCGGAGTGGTGCTGTATTCGACGTGTTCTCCGCACCTGTCCGAAACCACCGCCGTCGTCGCCGACGCGGTCCGCCGCTACGGCGTCGAACAGCTCGACACCCGTGAGCTCGTGCCAGGAGTGCCGCAACTCGGCGACGGTACGTCCGTGCAACTGTGGCCGCACCGGCACGGTACGGACGCGATGTTCATGGCGGCGCTACGCAAACCGATGTGACTTCGAAGGCGGCAGAATCAGCTGCCCGCCAGGAACGTCTCGGCGACGTTCTTCGGGGCGTGGACGAGCCACCCGTCGATCAGCAGTTCCCGTAGTTCGTCGTCGTCGGTGTTGTCGAGATCCACCAGAACGGCTGCGAACCCGTCGAAATGCGAGATTGTGAAGCACGCCCGCGGGTGTGCGGCCAGGATGGCTTCCTTCTCGTGGAGGTCGGCGGTGCGGACGGCGAGGATCGGCCCGCTGGGCGGAATCTCGCTGCCGAACCGCTTCAGATCGGCTTTGCTGAACGGGCGGACCCACGCGAACACGTTCTTGCCCACCGACCACGCCGGGTGGCCGTACCGGACACTCTCGGTGACCTCGGGAAGCTCGGCGATCACCGCCGTCACGGAATCCATGGTGGTCATGGGCGAACGATACCGGCTCGGCTAGGCTCGTCAATCGTGGTTTCCCCGATGATTGCCCCCTCGATCCTGTCCGCAGACTTCGCGCGTCTGGCTGCCGAAGCCGATGCCGTGTCCGGAGCCGACTGGCTGCACGTCGACGTCATGGACGCGCACTTCGTACCCAACCTCACGCTGGGGCTTCCGGTCGTGGAGAGTCTGCTGAAGGCGACCAACATCCCCCTCGACTGCCACCTGATGATCGAGGACCCGGCCCGCTGGGCCCCGCCGTACGCCGAGGCAGGCGCGTACAACGTCACCTTCCACGCCGAGGCGACCGACGACCCGTCCGCGGTCGCACGCGACATCCGGGCAGCGGGAGCCAAAGCAGGCCTATCCGTCAAACCGGGAACACCGATCGAGCCGTACCTCGAGATCCTGCGCGACTTCGACACGTTACTGGTGATGAGCGTCGAACCGGGCTTCGGCGGACAGTCGTTCATGCCCGAGGTGCTGTCCAAGGCGAAAGCCGTTCGGGCACTCGTCGATTCCGGTGACCTCAGACTTGTGGTGGAGATCGACGGCGGCATCAACTCCGACACGATCGAGCAGGCCGCAGAGGCCGGAATCGACTGTTTCGTGGCCGGATCGGCCGTCTACAACACCGCCGACCCCGCAGCCGCCGTGCGCGACCTGCGCGACCGAGCTGCCCGCGCTTCACACCACCTGTCGTAATGAACGGCCAGGGCGCAGCAATGTCCATCGCGGACGCCATGGCCCTCGCCGTCGAGGCATCCGAGTCCGCCCGGGGGATCAGCAGTCCCAACCCTGCCGTCGGCGCGGTGATTCTCGACGCCGGTGGCGTCGTCGTCGGCATCGGCTCGACACGTCCGCCCGGCGGTCCGCACGCCGAGATCGTCGCGCTGGCCGAGGCCGGTGACCGAGCTCGCGGCGGCACCGCGGTGGTGACTCTCGAACCCTGCAATCACACGGGCCGCACCGGTCCGTGCTCACAGGCCCTGATCGACGCGGGCATCGTCGCGGTGGTGCATGCCGTCGCCGATCCGAATCCGCTCGCGTCGGGCGGCGGAACGGCCCTACGTGCGGCCGGCGTTCGCGTCGAACAGGGGATGGGCGAGACCGAGGTGCGGCAGGGGCCACTGCGAGCCTGGTTGCACAAGCAACGCACCGGGCGACCGCACGTGACCTGGAAGTACGCTGCCACCCTCGACGGACGTAGCGCCGCCGCGGACGGCACGAGCCAGTGGATCACCGGACCCCAGGCCCGGGCGCACGTCCACAACGAGCGCGCCAAGCTCGACGCCATCGTCGTCGGAACCGGCACCGTACTGGCCGACGACCCACGACTGACCGCGCGACGTCCCGACGGGACCCTTGCGCCCCATCAACCCGTGCGCGTCGTCGTCGGATCGAGGCCGATACCGTCGACCGCGGCAATCCGTGGTTCCGACGCACCCACGGTGTTCCTCGACACACACGACCCAGCGGCCGTGATCGACGCCCTGAACGAGCACACCGACATCCAGATCGAAGGCGGTCCGACGCTGGCCGGAGCATTCCTCGCCGCGGGCCTGGTGGACCGCGTCGTGGCGTACGTCGCACCGGCGGTGTTGGGCAGCGGACCCGCAGCGGTGGAGAATGCGGGCATCGGAACAATTGCCGACGCAATTCGGTTCCGCACGGAGACAGTCACCATGATCGGCAACGACATTCTGATCGGCGTCGTGCCCGAAGGAGCGAAGTAGATGTTCACCGGAATTGTCGAAGAGCTCGGCGAGATCGTCGCCAAGGACGAACTGCCCGACGCCGCGCGGTTCACCGTTCGGGGCCCGGTGGTGACCTCGGATGCAGGCCACGGCGACTCCATCGCGGTGAACGGGGTCTGCCTGACCGTCGTCGAGGTGCTGCCCGACGGCGGATTCACCGCCGACGTCATGCAGGAGACGCTGAACCGCTCGAGCCTCGGTGCTCTCGACGTGGGCAGCCGCGTCAACCTCGAGCGCGCAGCCGCGCTCGGCAGCCGTCTCGGCGGGCACCTCGTGCAGGGCCATGTCGACGGCACCGGGAAGATCATCGGCCGGTCCCCGTCCGAGAACTGGACCGTCGTGCGCATCGCACTGCCCACCTCGGTCGCGCGGTACGTCGTCGAGAAGGGCTCGATCACCGTCGACGGCGTCTCGCTCACCGTCTCCGGCCTCGGCGTCGACGACGGAGCGCACTGGTTCGAGATCTCCCTGATCCCCACCACCCTCGACCTGACCACTCTCGGCACGGCCGAGGTCGGATCGCCGGTCAACCTCGAAGTCGACGTCATCGCCAAGTACGTGGAGCGGCTGCAGACGATCGACGCACAGTAAGTACTGTTGACGTGCACGCAGTCGATGGTGCATCGGAGAATTTCCAGGGCGCTGAGCCAGGCCCGAGACGTATGGAGCACACCGTGGTGACCAGGTTCGACAGTATCGAGCGCGCAGTTGCGGACATCGCTGCGGGCAAAGCAGTGGTGGTCGTCGACGACGAGGACCGCGAGAACGAAGGCGACCTCATCTTCGCCGCCGAGAAGGCCACCCCGGAACTGGTCGCCTTCATGGTCCGCTACACCTCCGGCTACCTCTGCGTTCCGCTCTCCGGTGAGGACTGCGACCGCCTCGGCCTGCCGCCGATGTTCGCCACCAATCAGGACAAGCACGGCACCGCCTACACCGTCACCGTCGACGCCCGCGAGGGCATCGGCACCGGAATCTCGGCCTCCGACCGTGCGGCCACGATGCGGCTGCTCGCCGACCCCGACACCGGGGCCAACGACTTCACCCGTCCCGGCCACGTCGTACCCCTGCGCGCCAAGGACGGCGGAGTGCTGCGTCGCCCCGGCCACACCGAGGCTGCCGTCGACCTCGCGCGCATGGCGGACCTACGGCCTGCGGGCGTCATCTGCGAAATCGTCAGTCAGAAGGACGAGGGCGCGATGGCCCAGACCGACGAGCTGCGCGTCTTCGCCGACGAACACGACCTCGCCCTCATCTCCATCGCCGACCTCATCGCATGGCGCCGCAAGCACGAGAAGCATGTCGTCCGCGTCGCCGACGCCCGAATCCCCACCAGCCACGGCACTTTCCGAGCCGTCGGCTATCAGAGCATCTACGACGAGGTCGAACACGTCGCGCTCGTTCGCGGTGACATCGCAGGCCCCGACGGAGACGGCAACGACGTGCTCGTTCGAGTGCACTCCGAATGCCTCACCGGCGACGTGTTCGGATCACTGCGCTGCGACTGCGGACCACAGCTCGACGCGGCCCTGGAAATGGTCGCCGCCGAGGAGCGCGGCATCGTGCTGTACATGCGCGGACACGAGGGGCGCGGCATCGGTCTGCTGCACAAACTCCAGGCATACCAACTCCAGGACGCAGGCTCCGACACCGTCGACGCCAACCTGCAGCTCGGACTCCCCGCCGACTCCCGCGACTACGGGATCGGTGCCCAGATCCTCGTCGACCTCGGCGTGTCCTCGATGCGGCTGCTGACCAACAATCCCGCCAAGCGGGTGGGCCTCGACGGCTACGGCCTGCACGTCACCGAGCGGGTGCCGATGCCGCTGCGCGCAAACGCGGAGAACCTCACCTATCTGCGCACCAAACGCGACCGGATGGGCCACGACCTCACCGGGCTCGACGAGTACGAAACCGGTCATTCCGCAGGCTCCACTCCCGCCCACGAAAATGGGACCACCTCATGAGCGGCGAAGGCGAACCCACCCTGCAGCTGGCAGGCGCGAGTGACCTCAAGCTGGCGATCGTCGCCGGTCAGTGGCACCAGAAGATCTCCCAGGCGCTGCTCGACGGTGCACTCCGCAAAGCCGAGTCGGCGGGGATCGCAGACGTCACGGTCATCCGTGTGGCCGGAGCCATCGAACTGCCCGTCGTGGCGCAGGAACTGGCCCGCAATCACGACGCCGTCGTTGCTCTCGGTGTCGTCATTCGCGGGGGCACACCGCATTTCGAGTACGTGTGCGACGCCGTGACGGCCGGTCTGACGCGAGTCTCGCTCGACGAGGGCACTCCGGTCACCAACGGCGTGCTCACCACCAACGACGAGCAGCAGGCGCTCGATCGCGCCGGACTGCCCGGTTCGTTCGAGGACAAGGGCGCTCAGGCCACGGCGGCCGCGATCGACACAGCCCTCACCCTCAAGCACCTACGCCAGCCATGGACGAATCAGGAGTTCACGTGACCGGCAGCGCACCGTCCGCCGAGTGGGACATGGAAGTGAAGTCGCGCAAATCGGCTCGGTACGCCATCGCGACGGCGGTACTGCTCGTGGTGGCGCACTCCACCGTCGCCGTCCTGCTGCGAGTGTCGCCGACCGGTGTGTACTTCAGAACCGCCGACCAACTGGCGATGGCGGGAATCGGACTTCTTCTGGGAGGCCTGGCGCTCGTGCTGACGCGCCCGCGCATTCGCGTCGGGCCTGCGGGTGTCGCAGTACGGAACCTGTTGTCGGAGCGTCTCATCGAATGGGATCTGGTGCGTGGTCTGTCCTTCCCCGACGGCGCGATGTGGGCCAGGGTCGACATTCCCGACGACGAGTTCATCAACGTGATGGCCATCCAGTCCAACGATCGTGACCATGCGGTGTCGGCGGTACGAAAGTTCCGCACCCTCGAACGCAAATACGCGCCCGCTCAGGTCGATCAGGACTGACGTCGTTCCTCCGCACCACAGCTGAGCTGCGGATGCGGAGAACGTCGGACCCGACGGCTAACGTGGATGCCGTGTCCGACCCCGCTACCTACCGCCCGGCCACCGGAACCATCCCGGTGGAGCCGGGGGTGTACAAATTTCGAGATCCGCACGGTCGCGTCGTCTACGTGGGAAAGGCCAAAAGCCTCCGCAGTCGGCTCAATTCCTACTTCGCAGACATAGCGTCTCTGCATCCACGTACTCGTCAGATGGTCACCACCGCGGCATCGGTGGAGTGGACCGTGGTGACCACCGAAGTCGAGGCCCTGCAGCTCGAGTACAACTGGATCAAGGAATTCGATCCACGGTTCAACGTCCGCTACCGCGACGACAAGAGCTACCCGATGCTCGCGGTGACGATGAACGAGGAATACCCGCGGTTGTTCGTCTACCGCGGACCCAGACGCAAGGGCGTGCGGTATTTCGGCCCCTACGCGCACGCGTGGGCCATTCGCGAGACGCTGGATCTCCTGCTGCGAGTATTTCCCGCGCGCACGTGCTCGACCGGAGTGTTCAAGCGCCACAATCAGATCGGCAGGCCCTGCCTGTTGGGGTACATCGACAAGTGCTCGGCACCGTGCGTCGGCCGGGTCAGTGCCGACGAGCATCGCCGCACCGTCGAGGACTTCTGCGACTTCCTGGCCGGAAAGACGGACAAGCTGGTTCGTCAGCTCGAGAAGAAGATGCAGGCTGCATCCGAGGACCTGGATTTCGAGACCGCCGCGCGTCTTCGAGACGACGTCGGTGCGCTGCGTCGAGCATTGGAGAAGCAGGCGGTGGTGCTCGGCGACGGCACCGACGCCGATCTCGTCGCCTTCGCCACCGATGCCCTGGAAGCTGCCGTTCAGGTCTTCCATGTCCGAGGCGGCCGTGTACGAGGGCAACGCGGCTGGGTGGTGGAGAAGGCAGGCGAGGTGATCGAACGCCAGGACGAGGCCGATCTCCCCGCTCTGGTCGAACAGTTTCTGACGCAGTTCTACGGCGAGCAGGCTGCCCTGTCCGCACAGGCACCGGGCGGCGACGACGGTGGTTCCAATGCAGTCCCGAGGGAAGTGCTGGTTCCGGTCCTGCCGGACAACGCCGACGAGGTACAGGTCTGGCTCAGTGAACTCCGGGGCTCGAACGTGACCCTGCGTGTTCCCCAACGCGGCGACAAGAAGGCGTTGGCCGAGACCGTCGAACGCAACGCCAAGGAGGCCCTGCAGCAGCACAAACTCAAGCGCGCAGGCGACTTCACGTCGAGATCGGCTGCGCTGCAAGGCATCCAGGAGGCGCTCGATCTCGATTCCGCACCGCTGCGCATCGAGTGCATCGACATCTCCCACGTACAGGGAACCGACGTGGTCGCCTCGCTCGTCGTCTTCGAGGACGGATTGCCCCGCAAGAGCGACTACCGCCACTACGCGATCAAGGAAGCGGCAGGCGACGGGCACTCCGACGACGTGGCGAGTATCGCCGAGGTGACTCGTCGCCGATTCCTGCGGCACTCCGCGGACGGTTCGGCCGAGGGGACCGGGGGCGATCTGGCCCCCGAAGCGGCGCTGGATCCGCAGACCGGACGACCGCGAAAATTCGCGTATCCACCCAACCTCTTCGTCGTCGACGGTGGTGCCCCTCAGGTGGCCGCTGCCGCGGCGGTACTGGACGAGCTCGGCGTGACCGATGTTGCGGTGGTCGGCCTGGCGAAGCGGCTCGAGGAGGTATGGGTTCCGGGGGAGGAGGATCCGGTCATCCTGCCGCGCACGAGCGAGTCGCTCTACCTGCTGCAGCGGGTTCGCGACGAAGCGCACCGGTTCGCGATCACGTTCCATCGCAGCAAGCGATCACGGCGGATGACGGCGTCGGCTCTCGATTCGGTCCGCGGACTCGGCGAGTCACGTCGAACGGCGCTGGTGGCACACTTCGGTTCGGTTGCCAACCTCAAGCGTGCGACGGTCGCGGAGATCGTCGAGGTTCCCGGGATCGGAGAGACCACGGCCAAGTCGGTGCTGGCCGCGCTGGGTTCCGACACGGACGACGCCGATGTAGGCGATGATGGCAGCGCAACTGCAACGACATCGGGCGAGAACACGGCGGAACATGCGATCGCACCGCGTGTGGAATCGGCGGGACAGGCTTCGTAGTGAGCGAACACCAGACACAGAGACATCCACCGTCCGAAGAGCACCTCGAACAGTCCTCCGAGGGGGAGTCGCGGCACGACGAGATCGAGGTGGCGTTGGTCACCGGGGTGTCCGGCGCCGGATTGCGCACTGCGGCCAAAATTCTCGAGGATCTCGGCTGGTACGTCGCCGACAACCTGCCGCCGGAGCTCATCTCCAAGATGGTCGATCTCGGGCTCGAGTCCCAGCCCAGAATCGAGCGCCTGGCACTGGTGATGGACGTTCGAAGCCGCCTGTTCACCGGCGATCTGGGCTGGGTCGTGAAAGAACTCGACTCCAAGGGCGTACGCAACAGAGTGCTCTTCCTCGACGCGTCCGACGCCGTGCTGATCCGTCGATTCGAGTCCAACCGGCGCAGCCATCCTCTGCAGAACGACGGCCAGGACGGAACGTTGACCGAGGGCATCACCGCCGAACGGCTGCGACTCGCCCAGGTCAAGGCAGCTGCGGATCTGACCGTGGACACCACATCCCTGTCGGTGCACCAGTTGCGGCGCAAGATCGAGACGGTGTTCGGCGACGCCGACACCACCGGCGTCGGCGTCACCGTGCAGTCGTTCGGATTCAAGTACGGCCTGCCGATGGACGCCGACCTGGTGTGCGACGTGCGCTTTCTGCCCAATCCACACTGGGTGCCCGAGCTGCGCGAACACACCGGCCAGGACGCGGACGTCCGCGATTACGTGCTGGGGCAGGACGGGGCACGCGACTACCTGCAGACATACACGCACCTGCTGAATTTGACGATCGAGGGATACGTGCGGGAAGGCAAGAGATACATGACGGTGGCCGTTGGTTGCACCGGAGGAAAGCACCGAAGTGTCGCGATGACCGAAGCACTGGCCGCAATTCTCGCCGATCAGGGCGATGTGTCGGTGCGCGTGCTGCATCGGGATCTGGGTCGCGAATGAGCGAGTTCGACACCGAAGTACCGGTATCCGGCCCGAAGATCGTCGCGCTCGGAGGCGGCCACGGCCTGTACGCCACGCTGTCGGCGGCCCGGTTGCTCGGTCACGACGTCACCGCCGTCGTCACGGTCGCCGACGACGGGGGATCCTCGGGGCGTCTGCGCGCCGAGCTCGGCGTCATTCCGCCCGGGGACCTGCGTATGGCACTGGCCGCGCTGGCACGCTCGGACGAGAGAACGCAACTCTGGACCGATGTCCTGCAGCACCGCTTCGGTGGCACGGGCGCTCTGGCCGGACATTCTGTGGGCAACCTCATCCTGGCCGGCCTGACCGAGGTGCTGGGCGACCCGATCGCCGCACTGGACGAGATGGTGCGGATGCTCGGAATCGAAGGACGAGTGCTTCCGATGTCGCCGATCGCACTCGACATCGAGGCCGACGTCTCCGGTCTCGAGGACGACCCACGCGTGAGCCGTGTCATTCGCGGACAGGTGGCAGTGGCGACGACTCCGGGCAAGGTCCGCCGCGTCCGACTGCTTCCACCCGAACCGCCCGCCTCCGCGGATGCGCTCGCTGCGATCGAGAAGGCCGACCTCGTGGTGCTCGGACCGGGATCGTGGTTCTCCAGCGTCATCCCACACGTGCTGGTGCCGGATCAGCTCGCCGCGCTGGCTCGCACGAGCGCGCCGAAAGTACTGGTGTTGAACCTGGCACCCGAACTGGGGGAGACCACCGGATTCTCCGCCGAGCGCCATGTCCACGTACTCTCCCAACACGCACCGGATTTGGGAATCGACTACGTGTTGGTCGATTCCGCCTCGGTCCCGGAAGGCAGCAACCGCGAGCACGTGGCGCGGGCGGCAGCCCGGCTCGGTGCCGAGGTCGTCTACGTCGACGTTGCCGAAAACGGCACCCACGCACATCATTACGGCAAGCTTGCTGCGGCTCTCGGCTCCATCGTGTCGTCCACCGACGGCACCGTACCGACTGCCGCACGCAGAGAGGGGATCACTTCGTGGCCATGACAGCGGAGGTCAAGGACGAGCTGAGCAGGCTCACCGTCAGTCAGGTCAGTTGCCGCAAGGCCGAGGTGTCCGCACTGCTGCGATTCGCAGGCGGACTGCACATCGTGGCGGGCCGGGTGGTGGTCGAGGCCGAGGTGGACCTCGGGTCCATTGCGAGACGGCTGCGTCGGGAGATCTTCGAGCTGTACGGCTACTCCTCCGACGTGCACATGCTCGGAGCAGGCGGGCTCCGCAAGACCTCTCGCTACGTGGTGCGCGTCGCCAAGGACGGCGAGGCGCTGGCGCGGCAGACCGGCCTGTTGGACCTACGCGGCCGCCCGGTTCGCGGCCTGCCCGCGCAGGTCGTCGGCGGCACGATGGGGGACTCCGAGGCAGCATGGCGTGGGGCATTCCTGGCGCACGGTTCACTCACCGAACCCGGTCGATCGTCGGCCCTGGAGATCAGCTGCCCGGGCCCCGAAGCAGCGCTCGCGCTCGTCGGAGCCGCTCGACGTCTCGGCGTCGCCGCCAAGGCACGCGAGGTCCGCGGCACGGATCGAGTGGTCGTCCGCGACGGCGAGGCGATCGGGGCACTGCTCACGCGGATGGGCGCACAGGACACCCGGTTGATCTGGGAAGAACGACGCATGCGACGCGAGGTCAGGGCCACCGCGAACCGGCTCGCCAACTTCGACGACGCCAACCTGCGCCGCTCGGCCAGGGCCGCCGTGGCCGCCGCAGCGCGTGTCGAGCGGGCCCTGCACATTCTCGGCGACGACGTGCCGGATCATCTGGCCGCGGCGGGCTCGCTCCGAGTCCAGCATCGGCAGGCGTCTCTGGAGGAACTGGGCCAGTTGGCCGACCCACCGATGACCAAGGACGCTGTGGCAGGCCGAATCCGACGTCTGCTGTCCATGGCCGACCGCAAGGCGAAGGAAACCGGAATTCCGGACACCGAGTCGGCGGTCACCGCCGAACTGCTCGACGAGGCGTGATCGGCTCGATCGCGTGATGCGCGCGCTCTGCCTGCGCGCACACTAGGGTGGGAACCGCGTGTGGCACCCCGCACGCAGGAACAATCAGACATCTGTTTTCACAACTTTTAGGAGCGAACAGTGACGATCCGGGTAGGCGTCAACGGCTTCGGCCGCATCGGGCGTAACTTCTTCAGGGCTGTCGATGCGCAGAAGGCGCTCGGTACCACCGACATCGAAATCGTTGCTGTCAACGACCTGACCGACAACGCATCGCTCGCACACCTGCTCAAGTACGACTCGATCCTGGGCCGCTTGCCGCACGACGTTTCGCTCGAGGGCGAGGACACCATCGTCGTCGGTGGCCAGAAGATCAAGGCGCTGTCGCTGCGCGAGGGCCCGTCCGCACTTCCGTGGGGTGACCTGGGCGTCGACGTCGTCGTCGAGTCCACCGGCATCTTCACCGACGCTGCGAAGGCACAGGGCCACATCGACGCCGGTGCCAAGAAGGTCATCATCTCCGCGCCTGCCAAGGGCGAGGACATCACCATCGTGATGGGCGTCAACGACGACAAGTACGACGGCAGCCAGAACATCATCTCCAACGCGTCGTGCACCACCAACTGCCTCGGCCCCATCGCCAAGGTTCTCGACGACGAGTTCGGCATCGTCTCGGGTCTGATGACCACGATTCACGCGTACACGCAGGATCAGAACCTGCAGGACGGCCCGCACAGCGATCTGCGTCGCGCCCGCGCCGCAGCGCTGAACGTCGTGCCGACCGGCACCGGTGCAGCCAAGGCCATCGGCCTGGTTCTCCCGCAGCTGCTCGGCAAGCTCGACGGCTACGCGCTTCGGGTTCCGATCCCCACCGGCTCGGTCACCGACCTGACCGCACTGCTGAAGAAGTCGGCTTCCGCCGAGGACATCAACGCTGCGATGAAGGCCGCTGCCGAGGGCCCGCTGAAGGGCATCCTCAAGTACAACACCGATCCCATCGTGTCCTCGGACATCGTCACCGACCCGCACTCGTCGATCTTCGACGCGCCGCTGACGAAGGTCATCGACGACCAGGTCAAGATCGTCTCCTGGTACGACAACGAGTGGGGCTACTCCAACCGCCTCGCCGACCTCATCGGTCTCGTCGGCAAGTCCCTCTGACACCGATGGCTGTCAAGACACTGCAGGATCTGCTCGATGCCGGTGTCGAAGGCCGTGGCGTCCTCGTGCGATCGGACTTCAATGTCCCGCTCGAGGACGGCACGATCACCGATCCCGGCCGTATCCAGGCGTCGATCCCGACTCTTCGGGCACTGGTCGAGGCGGGTGCCAAGGTCATCGTCACCGCACACCTCGGTCGTCCGGACGGCAAGCCCGACGCGAAGTACAGCCTGGCTCCGGTCGCAGCGAAGCTCGGCGAGCTGCTCGGACGCCACGTTCAGCTCGCGGGCGACGTGGTGGGTCAGGATGCCGAGGCTCGCGCCGAGGGTCTGACCGACGGCGACGTGCTGCTGCTCGAGAACATTCGCTTCGATCCGCGCGAGACCAGCAAGGACGAGTCCGAGCGAGCTGCTCTGGCTCGTGAGCTCGTTGCTCTGGCCGGCGACGACGCAGCATTCGTCTCCGACGGATTCGGCGTCGTGCACCGCAAGCAGGCGTCGGTCTACGACGTGGCGCAGTTGCTGCCGCATTACGCGGGCACCCTCGTCGCGGCCGAGGTCGAGGTGCTGGCCAAGCTCACCGAGGACGCTGCACGTCCGTACGCGGTGGTGCTCGGCGGCTCCAAGGTCTCGGACAAGCTCGGCGTCATCGAGGCGTTGGCCCCCAAGGTCGACACCCTTGTCATCGGCGGCGGCATGGCCTTCACTTTCCTTGCCGCGCAGGGCTATTCGGTCGGGAACTCGCTGCTGCAGGAGGATCAGATCGGGGTCTGCAAGGACCTGCTCGAGCGTTTCGGCGATGTGATCCACCTGCCCGTCGACATCGTCGTCGGAGACAAGTTCGCGGCGGACGCCGAGGCGAAGACCGTGAAGGCGTCCGAGATTCCGGACGGCTGGATGGGTCTGGACATCGGACCCGACTCGGTCAGTCGTTTCTCCGTCGTCCTGTCGAATGCCAAGACAGTCTTCTGGAACGGACCGGCAGGAGTGTTCGAGTTCGACAAGTTCTCGGCCGGCACCAAGGGCATCGCGGAAGCGATCATCGGCGCCACCGAGAAGGGCGCGTTCAGCGTCGTCGGTGGCGGCGACTCCGCGGCTGCGGTGCGCACCCTCGGACTGCCCGACGACGGCTTCTCGCACATCTCCACCGGCGGCGGTGCATCCCTCGAGTACCTCGAAGGCAAGCAGCTCCCCGGCCTATCCGTCCTGGAGGCGTAACGCATGGCACGTAAGCCGCTCATCGCGGGCAACTGGAAGATGAACCTCAACCACCTCGAGGCGATCTCGCTGGTGCAGAAGATCGCGTTCTCGTTGCCCGAGAAGTACTTCGACAAGGTCGACGTGACGGTGATTCCGCCGTTCACCGACATCCGCAGCGTGCAGACTCTGGTCGAGGGCGACAAACTCCTGCTCACCTACGGTGCACAGGACGTCTCGTCCGAGGACAAGGGAGCCTTCACCGGCGAGATCAGCGGATCGATGCTGGCCAAGCTGGGGTGCACCTTCGTCGTCGTCGGTCACTCCGAACGACGCACGTTGCACAGCGAGGACGACGCCGTCGTGCTCGCCAAGACGAAGGCGGCCCTGAAGAACGGCCTCACCCCGATCGTGTGCATCGGAGAGGGTCTGAACATCCGCGAGGCCGGCGAGCACGTGGCCTACAACGTCACGCAGCTGCGTGGTTCGCTCAGTGGATTGTCGGCGGAGGACATCTCCAAGATCGTCATCGCCTACGAGCCGGTGTGGGCGATCGGAACGGGCCGTGTCGCGTCGGCGTCGGACGCGCAGGAAGTGTGCGGCGCCATCCGCGAGGAACTGAAGTCGCTGTCCTCGGACGAGGTCGCCGCAGGCGTCCGCGTGCTGTACGGCGGCTCGGTCAACGCGAAGAACGTCGGCGAGATCGTCGGCCAGCCCGACGTCGACGGCGCATTGGTCGGTGGCGCTTCGCTCAAGGCGGACGAGTTCGCCACACTGTCGGCTATCGCCGCAGGCGGCCCGCTGCCCTGATCGGCCATCGGCAACGCTGTATCGAACGGTTCTCGGACACCTCGCTTCGGCGGGGTGTCCGAAGCCGTTCTCGGGGCCAGGTAGGCTGCTGAAGGCATCGAATCGAGTTTGAGGTGGACATGGATCTGTTTCTGGATATTCTGCTGGTCATCACCAGCCTGGCGCTGATCTTGCTGATCCTGCTGCATCGCGGCAAGGGCGGCGGATTGTCCAGCCTGTTCGGTGGCGGTGTGCAGTCCAGCCTGTCCGGCTCCACCGTTGTCGAGAAGAACCTCGATCGCCTCACGGTCTTCACCGGCATCATCTGGCTCATCGCCATTCTCGGTATCGGTCTGGAGATCAAGTACACCTGATCGAATTCGGCTCCGAGTGCGAGTTGGTGACGGAGCGACGATACTGGGTGGATGAGCGAATCCTCCTACGAGTCAGTCGGTTCCCCAGCCTTCGTCCCACCGACAGCTCAGGGTCGGGAGTTGACAGAGCCTCTTCGTGAGGACATCCGCTATCTCGGCGGCATCCTGGGTGAGATCATTCGCGAGCACGAGGGCGACGACGTATTCGAGTTGATCGAAGCGGCGCGAGTCGAATCCTTCGCGGTACGCAGATCCGAGATCGAGCGCGACGACTCGGTCGGGCGCTACACCGATGTCGAAGTGGCACAAGCGGTTCCACTCATTCGAGCATTCAGTCACTTCTCGCTGCTGGCCAATCTTGCCGAGGACCTGCACCGCGAACGTCGTCGCGCGATTCACCTCGACCGCGAGGACCCGCCGCAGGACAGCAGCCTCGACGCCACCTGGCTCAAGATCGATGCCGCGGCCCCGTCGCGCGAGCAGGTGGCCGCGGCGCTGACGGATGCGCTGGTCGCACCGGTGATCACCGCGCACCCCACCGAGACGCGTCGACGCACCGTGTTCGATGTGCAGTCCAAGATCACCGAGCTGATGCGGCGCCGCGATGTCGCCGCCGCGGCGCGTGAGGGCAAGGCCGCCAGCGCGGCGAAGGAACTGGCCGCCATCGACGTGCAGATCCGCAGGCAAGTGCTGACCCTGTGGGAGACGGCTCTGATTCGGTTGTCGCGCTTGCGGATTCAGGACGAGATCGAGGTCGGCCTCCGGTACTTCGAGTCCTCCCTGTTCGATGTCATGCCGGCGTTGAACGCGGACGTGCGGGCAGCCCTGCGGGCACGGTGGCCCGAGGACGACCTACTGCCACGGCCCATTCTTCGCCCCGGCTCCTGGATCGGCGGCGATCGGGACGGCAACCCGAACGTGACCGCAGAGGTGGTCCACACCGCGACCCATCAGGCGGGATACGTAGCGTTCGAGCACTACCTGGACGAATTGGTCGCGCTGGAGAAGGAATTGTCGATGTCCGCGCGTCTGGTGGATGTCACCGAGGATCTGAAGGCTCTGGCCGGCGCATCGACCGAGCCGGACGACCGTCGATCGGACGAGCCGTATCGGGTCGCGGTCGTCGGTATCCGGGCCCGGCTCACCGCCACCGCCCAGACCGTGCTCGACGCGGTGCCGGTCTCCGGGATCGATCTCGGGGCGCAGAAGTACGACGGTCCGCAGGGCATCCTCGACGACCTCGACATCATCGACCGCGCGCTGCGGGCGGACGGCGATGCCCTGATCGCCGACGATCGACTGCTCCGGCTCCGACAGTCGGTCGAGACGTTCGGCTTCCATCTGCAGGCGTTGGACATGAGGCAGAACTCCGAGACTCACGAAGAGGTGGTCGCCGAGCTGCTGGCCTGGGCCGGTGTACATCCGGACTACATGTCCCTCGGGGAGGACGAACGGGTCTCGGTTCTGTCGCACGAACTTGCGACCAGGCGGCCGCTGGTCGGCCCCAACGCGCAACTCAGCGAGCTCGCCACCAAGGAACTGGGCATCGTCAGGGCCGCCAA
This sequence comes from Rhodococcus sp. NPDC006774, assembly GCF_040636045.1. Taxonomy (NCBI): domain Bacteria; kingdom Bacillati; phylum Actinomycetota; class Actinomycetes; order Mycobacteriales; family Nocardiaceae; genus Rhodococcus; species Rhodococcus sp. NPDC006774. Next base: position 116,656 of record NZ_JBEYIW010000008.1, read on the forward strand.
GGAGGCCATCGACCACCTGGGCCCCGACACCATCCAGAACTACATCATCAGCATGTGTCAGTCGGTCAGTGACATGCTCGAAGCGGCGTTGCTGCTCAAGGAAGCGGGGATATTCGACCCCGGCACCGACGGTTCGGCGCCCACGTCGACGGTGGGTGTCGTGCCGCTGTTCGAGACCATCGAGGATCTCCAGCAGGGCGCAGCGACGTTGCTCGCCACGCTCGACGTTCCGATCTACCGTGCGCTGGTGGCCGGGCGCGGCATGAATCAAGAAGTCATGCTCGGGTATTCGGATTCGAACAAGGACGGTGGATACCTCGCGGCGAACTGGGCGCTGTACCGCGCGGAGCTCGATCTGCTCGAGGCCTCACGCAAGACGGGTATTCGCCTGCGGCTCTTCCACGGTCGCGGCGGCACGGTCGGCCGCGGCGGCGGTCCCAGTTACGACGCGATCCTGGCGCAGCCGCCCGGAGTGGTGCAGGGATCGCTGCGGCTCACCGAGCAAGGCGAGATCATCGCGGCCAAATACGCCGAGCCGTCCATGGCGCGTCGCAACCTCGAGTCTCTGGTTGCGGGGACCCTCGAATCGACTCTGCTGGACGTCGAAGGTCTCGGGGACGGCGCAGAAGCCGCGTACGACATCCTGGACGACCTCGCCGCGAAGGCCCGCGCGGCATACGGCCGGCTGGTGCACGAGGAGCCCGGGTTCGTCGAGTACTTCCGCACGTCGACTCCGGTTGCCGAGGTCGGTGAGCTGAACATCGGCTCCCGTCCGGCATCGAGGAAGCCGACGAACTCGGTGTACGACCTCCGAGCAATCCCATGGGTGATGTCGTGGAGCCAGTGCCGCGTCATGCTGCCCGGGTGGTACGGCACCGGTTCGGCGTTCGAGGAGTGGGTCGGCGACGACGACGCCAAGCTCGAGGTACTGACCGACCTGTATCGGAAGTGGCCGTTCTTCCAGACCGTTCTGTCCAACCTTGCGCAGGTCATGGCCAAGTCGGATCTGGGTATCGCGGCGCGGTACGCGGAGTTGGTTCCCGACGCAGACCTGCGTGCGCGGATCTTCGGCATGATCGAAGCCGAACATGCCACGACGGTGCGGATGTACCTGAAGATCACCGGCCACAGTCGCCTGCTCGAAGACAACCCGTCGCTGGAACGCTCCGTGCACAACCGGTTCCCGTACCTCGAGCCGCTCAATCAGATGCAGGTGGAGATGCTCCGGCGTTACCGCAACGGTGACGACGACGAACGGGTCAAGCGAGGAATCCTGCTGACGATGAACGGTCTCGCGACGGCACTGCGCAACAGCGGCTAGCCCCGCTTCGGGGGCGAGGAACCGGTCGGCGGCGGGTCGCGTCCAACGAGGTATGAGGCAGTGCTGCAGAACGACGGACACCTGGAGAGACGGATCCGCCTACCGCGCGAACGGTAGGCGGATCGGTCGCTCGAGGACAGGACGAGCCCGGTGCATCGGCGACTACGACTGCGAGCGGCCGGAATGTGACCCCGACGCTGCCGAACCCGACTAGTCGGGTGAGATCACACGGTGTCCAGCTTGGACGCTGCACCGGCATCGAGGAACCAGACCGTGGATTCGGTGCCCAGCGCGCCGGCCGACGGGACCTCGTCGGAATCGGCCCCGCCCACCGCGGCCGCGACGGCGTCGGCCTTGTTCGCTCCCGAGACGAGCAACCACACGTGCTGTGCGCGGCGAACAGCCGGCAGCGTCAGTGTGATGCGCACCGGCGGGGGCTTGGGGGAGTCCTCGACCGCCACGACGAAGCGGTGCTGTTCGCGCACTGCATCGGTGTGGGGGAAGAGTGAATTGATGTGGCCCTCACCGCCCATTCCGAGGAGATGGACGTCGAATTGGGGCGTCGGGCCACCCTCCGATCCGGAATGCAGGATCTGCGCATACGTTGCCGCGGCCACCTCGGGGTCGCTTCCGTGCGGTCCGTCGGATGCGGCCATCCGGAACACTCGGTCGGGATGGACATCGACGTGATCGAGCAAGGCCTCCGAGGCCTGTACCTCGTTGCGTTCCGGATCGCCCGAGGGCAGGAAGCGCTCGTCGCCGAAGTAGATGTCGACCTTGCCCCAGTCGATCGCGCCGGAGTCCGCGCGCAGCGCCTCCAGCAGCGCGATCCCGGTGCCACCACCGGTCAACACCACCGATGCGAAGCCTCGCTGGGCCTGTGCGGCCGTGACCACGTCGACGAAGCGAGATCGTGCGGCGTCGACCAGGGCCTGTGCGTCCAGGTACTGAAGTACCGTTGTCTTACTCATAGCTCACTTTCGACAGTCCGTGCAGGGCGAGTTCGTAGATCTCGTCCGTGTCGAGTCTGCGCAGTTCCTCGGCGAGGCACTCTCGCGTGTTGCGACGCGCCAGTGCGACTTCGGCGTCGGGTTGACCGGTGCGCCGAAGGGTCGCGGTCTTGCCGGTCTGCGGTCGCGTCAGCGAAATGCTGCTGTTCTCTCTGATCAGCTCCACCTTGAGCTCACCCGCACGGCGGTGGACCGGAACGTCCAGTTTGGCGGCCAACCAACCGGCCAGGATGTCGAGTGCGGGCTCCTCGGCCAGTCCCGACACCGTGGCCGAGACGACAGCCTCGAACGGAGCCTGGTCGAGTGCGGTGGCCAACAGACCGCGCCAGTAGGTGATGCGACTCCAGGAAAGATCGGTGTCGCCCTCGGTGTAGCTGCTGAGCCGACCCTTGATCGTTGCGGTGGTGTCGGGGGAGTTGGTGGCATCGGTGATCCGCCGAATTGCCAAGCGCCCCAGCGGATCCTTCGCCGGAACGGTCGGTGCCTCGTCCGGCCACCACGCCACGATCGGGGTATCGGGCAGCAGGAACGGGATGACCACACTGTGCTCGTGATCGGCGAGTTCGCCGTTCAAGCGCAGCACCACGACCTCCGACGCTCCGGCGTCGCCGCCCACCCGGATCTGTGCGTCGAGGCTCGACTCGGCGGATCGGTCTCCGTGGATGAGCACGATGACGCGGCACGGATGCTCACGGCTCGCTTCGTTGGCTGCGTCGATCGCGCGTTCGGCTTTGGCCGGATCACGGCTGGCGACGATGAGCGTCAGCACCCGACCGATGGTCACCGCACCGCCTGCTTCACGCACCTCCACCAACTTCTTGCCGACCTCGGCCGTCGTCGTGGCGGGGATGTCGACAATCACGGCCTTCTCCATTCGCGTCCGGTGCGGTGCATCATCTCGTCACCCGAGGAAGGCCCCCAGGTACCGGCTTCGTACGGTTCCGCGGTGCCGCCGGAAGCCCAGAATTCCAGAATCGGATCCAAGATCTTCCACGACAGTTCCACTTCGGCATTGACCGGGAACAGCGACGGCTCGCCGAGCAGCACATCGAGGATGAGGCGCTCGTATGCCTCGGGAGATGACTCGGTGAACGCCTGGCCGTAGCTGAAGTCCATGCTGACGTCGCGCACCTGCATGCTCGATCCCGGCACCTTGGAGCCGAAGCGCATCGTCACGCCCTCGTCGGGCTGGACTCGGATCACCAAAGCATTCTGACCGAGTTCTTCGGTCATCGTCGCGTCGAACGGCAGGTGCGGAGCGCGCTTGAACACCATCGCGATCTCGGTAACTCGACGCCCGAGTGCCTTGCCGGTGCGGAGATAGAACGGCACCCCACCCCAGCGCCGCGTATCCACCTCCAGAGTGATGGCGGCGTAGGTTTCGGTGTTCGACTCGGAGTCGAATCCCTCTTCCTCCTTGAGCCCCTTCACTTTCTGACTGCCCTGCCACCCCGCGGAGTACTGACCGCGCGCCGAGGTGCGATCGAGTGGCTCGGCAAGTTTGGTTGCCGAGAGCACCTTGATCTTCTCCGACTGCAACTCCTTGGGGTTGAAGCTGACCGGCTCCTCCATCGCAGTGATGGCGAGAAGCTGCAGAAGGTGGTTCTGGATGACGTCACGGGCGGCGCCGATTCCGTCGTAGTACCCGGCGCGACCGCCCAATCCGATGTCCTCGGCCATCGTGATCTGAACGTGGTCGACGTAGTGCGCATTCCAGATCGGATCGAACAGCTGGTTGGCGAAGCGCAGTGCCAGGATGTTCTGCACCGTCTCCTTGCCGAGGTAGTGGTCGATGCGAAACACGGTGTCCTCGGGGAACACTCGGTTCACGACAGCGTTGAGCTCTTTCGCGCTCTGCAGGTCGTGTCCGAACGGCTTCTCGATGACCACGCGTCGCCAATTGCCGTCCTTGCTCTGCGCCAGGCCCGAGCGCGACAACTGCTCGAGGACCACGGGGAACGCGCTGGGCGGGATGGACAGATAGAAGGCGTGATTACCGCCGGTGCCGCGGGTCTCGTCGAGCTCGGTCAGTGTTCGTGACAGCTCGTCGAACGCCTCGTCGTCGTCGAAGGAGCCCTGGACGAACCGGAATCCCTCGGCGAGGGTGTTCCACACCTCCTCACTGAACGGTGTTCGCGCGTGATCGCGCACGGAGTCGTGCACGATCTTGGCGAAGTCCTGGTTCTGCCATTCCCGCCGGGCAAATCCGACCAGGGCGAAACCGGGGGGTAGAAGCCCCCGGTTCGCCAGGTCGTACACCGCAGGCATGAGCTTCTTACGCGCGAGATCTCCGGTCACTCCGAAGATGACCATGCTGCACGGGCCCGCGATGCGGGGGAGCCGCTTGTCCCGCGCGTCGCGGAGAGGGTTGAGCCAGTCCGCGGAATGGAGAGGTTCGGTTTCTGCGGTGGGCACAGTCGGTCAGCTCTTCTGACCTGCTTGGCGAAGCTGCTCGCCGGTGGCCTCGAGCAACTCGTTCCAGGCGGCCTCGAACTTCTGGACGCCTTCGTTCTCCAACGTCACGAAGACATCGGTGATGTCGATACCGAGCGCCGAGATGCGGTCGAAGATCTCCTGCGATTCCGGTCCCTTGCCCGAGACGGTGTCGCCGACGATCTCGCCGTGATCGGCAACCGCGTCCATGGTCTTCTCGGGCATCGTGTTCACGGTGTTGGGCGAGACGAGCTCGGTGACGTACATGGTGTCCGGGTAGGCGTCGGACTTGACGCCGGTCGACGCCCACAGCGGCCGCTGAGCGCGCGCGCCACTGCCGACGAGCTCGCGGAACCGAGGAGCGACCTCGAAGATCTGCTGGTACGCCACGTATGCGAGCCGAGCATTGGCCAGCGCGGCCTTGCCCTTGAGCGCCTCGGCGTCGGGGGTGCCGATCGCATCGAGCCGGGAATCGATCTCGCTGTCCACGCGGGAGACGAAGAACGACGCGACCGAGTGGATCTTGTCGAGGTCGTGACCGGCCGCGCGGGCCTTCTCGAGCCCCTCGAGGTACGCGTTCATCACCAGTTCGTAGCGCTCGACGGAGAAGATCAGCGTGACGTTGACGCTGATGCCCTCACTGATCACCTTGGCGATTGCGGGAATTCCGGCCTCGGTGGCCGGAATCTTGATGAGCAGGTTCGGGCGGTCGACGATCTTCCACAGTTCGACGGCCTGCTCGTAGGTCTTGTCTGCGTCGTGGGCCATGCGGGGATCGACCTCGATCGAGACCCGTCCGTCCACGCCTGCACTGGCCTCGTACTGAGGCATCAGGATGTCGCAGGCCTCACGGACGTCGTCCGTGGTGACCGTACGGATCGTGGTCTCGACGTCGGCACCTTCACCGGCGAGCTTGGTCACCTGCTCGTCGTATGCCTCGCCCGAGCTCAGGGCTGCCTGGAAGATCGACGGGTTGGTGGTGACTCCGACGACACTCTTGGTGTCGATCAGGTCCTTCAGGTTGCCCGAGCGGATGCGGTCACGGGACAGGTCGTCCAGCCATACCGAGATTCCGGCGGCGGAGAGCTCTGCGAGATTCTTGTTCTGGGTCATGGATTATCCCTTCACATTGGTGATGGAGCGCTGTGCGGCTGCGGTGACGGCCTCGGCCGTGAAGCCGAACTCGCGGAAAAGTGTTGCAGCATCGGCAGATTCGCCATAGTGCTCGAGCGAGATGATCTCGCCGAAGCCGCCGACGATCTTCCACCACGGCATAGCGATACCGGCTTCGATCGACACCCGGGCCTTGACGGTGGGCGGGATCACCTGGTCGCGGTAGTTCTGGTCCTGGCTCTCGAACCATTCGACGCACGGCATCGAGACGACGCGGGCGGCGATGCCCTGCGCCTCGAGCTGCTTCTGCGCTTCCACGGCGTACTGCAGCTCCGAACCGGTCCCGATCAGCACGACGTCCGGGGTCGCCTTGGACGACTCGGCGAGGATGTATCCGCCCTTGGAGACGCCCTCGAAGCTGGTGCCCTCGAGAATCGGGATGCCCTGACGCGTCAGCGCGAGGCCGACGGGTCCGCTGCTGCTGGACTTGGCCAGCACTGCCTGCCATGCGAATGCGGTCTCGTTGGCGTCACCGGGGCGTACCACCGAGAGGTTGGGGATGGCCCGCAGCGCGGCGAGGTGCTCGACCGGCTGGTGCGTCGGGCCGTCCTCGCCGAGGCCGATGGAATCGTGTGTCCACACGTAGATGGGGTCGATGTCCATCAACGACGCGAGCCGAACTGCCGGCCGCATGTAGTCGCTGAACTGCATGAACGTTCCGCCGTATGCGCGGGTCGGGCCGTGCATGACGATGCCGGAGAGGATGGCACCCATCGCGTGCTCACGGATGCCGAAGTGCAGCGTGCGGCCGTACGGCTCGGCGTCCCAGTCGTCGGTGGAGATGGACGTGGGGCCGAAGGACTTCGCGCCCTTGATCGTCGTGTTGTTGCTGCCGGCCAGGTCGGCCGAGCCGCCCCACAGCTCCGGGAGGACAGGTCCGACTGCGTTGAGGACCTCGCCCGACGCCGCACGTGTCGCGACGGCCTTGCTGCCGGGCTCCCAGGTGGGCAGAACGTCGGTCCAGTTCTCGGGCAACGTGCCCTGGGTGAGGCGGTCCAGCAGCTTCTTGCGCTCGGGCTCGCGCGCGGCCCAGGCGTCGAATTCGACGGTCCAGTCGGCGTGGGCCTTGCGGCCGCGTTCCTGCAGCTTTCGGGTGTGGCCGATGACCTCGTCGGTGACCTCGAACGTCTTGGCGGGGTCGAAATCGAGTGCCTGCTTGACCTTGGCGATCTCCTCGTCGCCCAGTGCGGCACCGTGGACTGCACCGGTGTTCATCATCGTGGGGGCCGGGAAACCGATGATGGTGCGCAGCACGATGATCGACGGCTTGTCGGTGACGGCCTTGGCAGCCTCGACGGCCTCTTCGATCGCGGTGACGTTCTCGCCGCCCTCGACCACCTGGACGTGCCAGCCGTAGGCCTCGTAGCGCGCGGCCGTGTTCTCGGAGAGGGCGATGTCGGTGGAGTGCTCGATCGAGATCTTGTTGTCGTCGTAGAACAGGATCAGGTTGCCGAGCTGCTGAGTACCGGCCAGCGACGACGCCTCGGACGTGACGCCTTCTTCGATGTCTCCGTCGGAGGCGATCACGTAGATGAAGTGGTCGAACGGACTCTCACCGAGAGCGGGCTCGGGATCGAACAGGCCACGCTCGCGGCGGGCCGCCATGGCCATTCCCACCGCGGACGCGAGTCCCTGGCCGAGCGGTCCGGTGGTGATCTCGACGCCGTCGGTGTGACGGAACTCCGGGTGTCCGGGAGTCTTCGACTTGTAGGTGCGCAGTGCCTCGATGTCGGCGAGCTCGAGTCCGAAGCCGCCCAAGTAGAGCTGCAGGTAGAGGGTCAGGCTCGAGTGCCCGCACGAGAGCACGAACCGGTCGCGGCCGATCCAGTGCGTGTCGGTGGGATCGTGGCGCATGGTGCGCTGAAAGAGGGTGTAGGCGAGGGGAGCCAGGCTCATCGCGGTTCCGGGGTGGCCGTTGCCGACCTTCTGCACTGCGTCCGCTGCCAGAACACGAACGGTGTCGACCGCTCGGGTGTCCAGGTCCGTCCAGTCGCTCGGGTGGTGCGCCGTGGTGAGGACGTCAATATCGTCTGTGATCGACACGAGCAGAAATCTCCTGACATTCGTTCGAGTTGTGGCTCCGAGGAATCGTCGCTCGGCGGCCACTGCGATGCGCCTGGGTGGAGCACGCACGCAGTCGGTGCCGAAGGACGTCCTTCACCAGCCTAGTTCTGTCCGACCCTACTGTCGTGCCTTCCCCCGGGCGATTGCGCACGGGTTACTCGTAGGCGACATATTCCTCACTTTGGGTGCCCTGCGAATTGGAGGTGCAAACCCAGCCGTCTACCATCGGTCGTAGTAGGCGCACGTTCGTCGGCTTCCGCGGTGGTGGATGAGGATGACTTCGTGCGCCCAGGTGCCGAAGTGTCGCCGTGGAGAGTCAACGCGTGCCGGAGGCATGCGAGCAAGTGGCCGAGCGCCAGAGAACGACAGTCGTGCGAGGAGACGCAGTGCGAATTGGGCAGCAGCCGGGCGGACACGGTTTCGCCGGCGGCCCCGGATTCGGAGCAGACGACAAGGGTGAGCCCACGCAGGCCGAGCCGGAGACGTCCGCCCCGCGCAGAGCGCTCGCACTCCTACTTGCGTACGTCGCGCTCACGAAGCCCCGGGTCATCGAACTCCTTCTCGTCACGACCATTCCGGCGATGCTTCTGGCCGACCGAGGAAACGTCGATCCGTGGCTGATCCTCACCACGCTCTTCGGTGGAATGCTGGCCGCGGCCAGCGCCAACACGTTGAACATGGTGGTCGACGCAGACATCGACAAGGTGATGAAGCGCACCGAGAAGCGTCCGCTCGCCCGCGGTGCCATGCCCGTCTCGCACGCCCTGATCTTCGGTCTCGTCCTGGGTGTGTTCTCGTTCTTCTGGCTGTGGGCCACCACCAATCTGCTCAGCGGTGTGCTCGCCGTCGTGACGATCTGCTTCTACATCTTCGTCTACACACTCGTGCTCAAGAGGCGCACATCCCAGAACGTGGTGTGGGGTGGCGCGGCCGGATGTATGCCGGTGATGATCGGTTGGTCCGCCGTGACCGGCACGATCGGGTGGCAGGCACTGGTGATGTTCCTGGTGATCTTCCTGTGGACGCCGCCGCACACCTGGGCGCTCATGCTCCGATACAAGGAGGACTACCAGGCGGCCAACGTGCCGATGCTGCCTGCTGTCGCCTCGGAAACGAAGGTCACCAAGCACATCGTGCTCTACGCGTGGGCCACCGTTGCTGCAACGCTCGCATTGGCGCCGGGCTCGGGCATCATCTACGCAGCCGTCGCCGTGGCCTCGGGAGTGTGGTTCCTCGTCGTGGCCCACCGTCTCTACGCAGGCGTGCGAGCGGGAACACCGGTCAAGCCGCTCAAGTTGTTCATTCTTTCCAACGAATACCTGGCCCTGGTGTTCTGCGGCCTGGCGGTCGACTCCGTTGTCGGCTGGCAGACGCTCGCCCAGCTGCTCTCCTGAACGAGCGTCCACCCGACGTATCGGTCAGGGAACGAGCACGATCGACCCGGTAGTCCTGCGTGACTCCAGATCGGTATGTGCGGTGGCTGCGTCCTCGAGCGCGTATCGCGCGCCGATCTCTACCGTCAGAGCACCACTCGACATCGCATCGAACACGTCTCCGGCGCGCCATTCCAGTTCGGCGCGGTCTCGGATGTGATGGGCGAGCGTGGGTCGGGTCAGGAACAGTGATCCTGCGCCGTTCAGACGCTGCGGATCCATGGGCGGGACCGGACCGCTCGCGGCACCGAACAGAGCCAGAGTCCCTCTGATCCGAAGCGACGCGAGACTTGCCTCGAACGTGTCGGCACCGACGCCGTCGTACACCGCATGCACACCCTCGCCGTCGGTGATCTCACGCACGCGCGCGGCGATGTCTTCCTCGTATCGCAACACGTGGGCTGCACCGGCCTGCGTCGACCGCTCGGCCTTGGCATCCGTGGAGACCGTGGTGATCACGTTCACGCCCTTCGCCACCGCCATCTGCGTCAACAACAGTCCGACGCCACCAGCGCCTGCATGTACCAGCACGGTGTCGCCCCGCTGAGCGGGATAGGTGGACTCGATCAGGTAGTGCGCCGTCATACCTTGGAGCAGCGCCGATGCAGCCTGATCGGCAGGTACGCCGTCGGGAACCGCGATGGCCGAGGAGGCGTCGACCAGGACGTGTTCGGCGTAGCTACCCGGTGCTGCAGCCCAGGCGACGCGATGTCCCGGTGCAAATTCGGTGACGTCCGCTCCGACCTGTTCGATCACCCCTGATCCCTCGTCGCCCGGAACGTACGGCAGCGCGCGCGGATACAGTCCGCGCCGAAAGTACGTGTCGATGTAGTTGATGCCGATGGCGTCGATCCGGACGAGCAGTTGCCCGGGTCCTGGAGTCGGTATCGGAATGTCGACGACGTTCATGACCTCGGGTCCGCCGGTGTTGTCTATTCGAATGGCACGCATGAACACCGTTCTACACGGGTGCATCGCACCCGCGTGCTCGGATCGGGTCCGTTCTCTCACGTGGCCGAAGTTACCGATCAGTAACGACGCGACGGGTGGATGCGGGCATCGCGATCGACCTCGGTATCGTGTCGGCATGGCTACCGAAATCGACAGTGCGGGCATCGAGAAGAACGAGTCGAACGAGGTTCCGAAGGGAACGCTCGCGGCAGTGAAGAGCTTTCTCGCCGACCACGGCAACTCTGCCAATGTGGTGATTCAGCCGATCGGTCGGGCCGGGACTCGGCTCACCATGGTCGGCGCGGACGGCGTGCTGGGGGACCAGGTGGTCGCGACGACCGCCATCGCCCGCGCGATCGTCGACGGTCTGGACCAGTTGACCGAGGCCGAATGGGACCGTGAGCTGGTCAGTTCGGTCAATCCGGCACCCGGACACCACGAGAAGATGGCCGGGTGGGTGGCCAACCAGAAGAAGTTCCCGAAGGCGCGCAACCAGGCGATCGTCTGAGCGGAGAACAGTCGCAAAACTTGTTCGATTCGGCGGGAACCATCTCGGCACCCGGTGCGTCGAAGTCAGTGGAGGGGCAGTCGGCCATCTGAGGGGGAGGTCGGCTGCCCCTCCACCCTGTTCGAAGCCGGACAGGTCGTCACGAGCGAACTGCGACGTCCTCGGTGGTCTCCATCTCCTGGGTTGCGGCCGGGCCGCGGGTTCGGCAGGCCGCCCAGACAGCCGCGGTGGCGGCGGTACACGCGCCCGCACCGGCCACGTGGAAGGCGACGAGTACGGCCGGAACGCCGGTGAAGTACTGAACGAGTCCGATCAGGGACTGTGCGAGTACCAGGGCGATCAGGATGTTGAGTCGAAACGTGACCGCCTTCGGTGCACGCACCGCGTACAGGGCGAACGCCAATCCGACGAGCAGGGCCAGGTAGCCGACCAGGAACTGAGAGTGCGCGTGGACCAGCGTCACGATCTCGATACCGAGGCGCGGCACCGGTTCTTCGATGCTCTTGTCGCCTGCATGCGGGCCGGCCCCGGTCACCATGGTGCCCGCGATCAGCACGCCCGTCAGTGCGATCCCGGACAATCCCGTCAGCGCGCGCAATGCGCCGGGCACCGTGGGCGTCGACCCCGACGGCGCATCGCTCTCGCCCACCTTGGCGTACAGCAGGGTGGCCAGCCAGACCATCGCCATCGACACGACGAGGTGAACGGCGACCGTCCACCACAGCAGTCCGGTCAGCACCGTGAATCCGCCGATGACGGCCTGCACGACGGTACCGAGTGGCATCAGCCAGGCGAAGAACAGCACTTCGCGACGTCGCCGCGCCCTGGTGACGGCGATGACGACCGCGGCGGCAGCGAGGACGACCACGAACGTGAGCAGGCGATTGCCGAACTCGACAGCCTGATGCAGTATCGGTACCTCGGACACGCCGACGGGAGTGAAGCTACCGGGGAAGCATTGCGGCCACGTGGGGCAACCGAGACCCGACCCGGTGACGCGAACGACGGCGCCGGTGACCGCGATGCCACCCTGCGTCAGGATCGCGATGAATGCCAGTACCCGCTGCACTCGAAGCGAGGGCAAGGGCAGGAGGTCGACGACGCGCAAGAACGCTCTGTACAGCACCCCACGATGGTAAACGCCGATCAACTACACAGCGTCGTTGGGTAGCGAGCGTCGCTCAGGTGAACTTGAACGTGCGGACGGCGAGAGTGCTGCACACCGCTGCCCACGCCAGCAGTACGACCACGCCGAAGATGTCGAAGGACGAGGACACACCTCTGCTCAGTGCCTCGCCCAGCGCGCCGGACGGAACGATGCGTGCGACGTTCTGCAGTCCCTGGGGGATCTGGTCGTCCACGAACACCGCACTGCCGATCCCCAGCATCACAAACCAGGCGATGTTCGCCAGCGCCAGCACGATCTCGGCGCGCAGGGTGCCGCCGAGCAGCAGTCCCATCGAGGCGAAGGTGACGGTTCCCAGAGCGATGATGACGGCCCCGAGCAACAGACCCGTCGCGCTCGGGCGCCATCCGAGAGCGACACCGATCGAGCCGAGCAGCACCGACTGCAGAATCACCACGATCACCACGGCGGCGGATTTGCCGCCGATGATGCCCCACCGTGGAAGTGGTGTCGCCCCGAGCCTCTTGAGAGCGCCGTAGCGGCGATCGAAGCCGACGGCGATCGCCTGGCCGGTGAACGCCGTCGACATGATGGCCACCATCATCACGGCCGGGACCACTCGGGCAACTCGATCGGTACCGAGTTCGCCGAAGGGCAGCAGAGTCAATCCGACCAGCAATGTGATCGGGATGAACATCGTCAGCAGCAATTGTTCACCGTTGCGCAGCAACAACTTCAGTTCGAGGCGGGTCTGCGCGAGCAGCATGTGCGCAGCCGACGCGGGCTGCGGGCGAGGCGCGAACAGACCTGTCTCGAATCGGTTGTCGGCGAGCCGGGCTTCTCTGCGCACGGTCACTTCCTCAACTCTCTGCCGGTCAGCTCGAGGAACACGTCCTCGAGGCGGCGCTGGTCGACCTGCAACTCGGTGGCCAACACGTCCTGCTGTGCACACCAGGACGTGACGATCACCAGAATCTGCGGCTCGATCACGCCGGAGACCACATACGAACCGGGCGTCGGTTCCGACGGTACGTAACCCGGTGGAAGAGCCGCGTCGAGCATGGACAGTTCGAGTCCGGGGGGTGCGGTGAAGCGAAGTTGGCCCTCGGCACCCTGCTTGGTCAGTTCCGACGGTGTACCCGAGGCGACGACGCGGCCGTTGTCGATGATCGTCAGCCGGTCGGCGAGCTGCTCGGCCTCGTCCATGAGATGCGTCGTGAGCAGTACTCCGACACCGTCACGGCGCAGGGCGTCGATCAACTCCCACACCAGCAACCGGGCCTGGGCGTCGAGTCCGGCCGTCGGTTCGTCGAGGAACACCAGTTCGGGCCGTCCGACGATGGCGCAGGCCAGGGCCAGCCGCTGCTGCTGCCCACCGGAGAGCCGCCGGTACGGGGTGCGAACGGCCGAGGTCAGGCCGAGGCAGTCGAGCAGCCATGCCGGATCGAGTGGGTCGGCCGAGTACGAGGCGACGAGTTGGAGCATCTCCCCGGCTTTGGAACCGGGGTACGCGCCTCCGCCCTGGAGCATGACGCCGATGCGTGGCCGCAGCTGAGCCGATTGTGCGACGGGGTCCAAGCCGAGGACCCGGACCGAGCCGCTGTCGGGTACGACGAATCCCTCGCACATCTCGACGGTGGTGGTTTTTCCGGCACCGTTGGGGCCCAGCAGCGCGAGAACCTCGCCGGGGCCGATGTTCAGGCTCAACCCGTCGACGGCACTGACACCGTCGTACGACTTGCGTACGTCGGTCAGTTGTACGACAGGTTGCGCCGCGTCGGACGTCCCGGAGATCACGAGGACTCAGCGTATTCGTCGGTGTTGCGGTCGCGTGCCGGTGGTCCGGTGCGGGTGGGCCACGGCATCCGGTTTCGCGTGAACAGGTAGAGCAACGCGATCGTCAGGATGGTCATGACTGCGGCCTGCACGATCTGGAACGGCTGGTACTCACTGCCGTTCGGCATGAGGATCACGCTCACCAACGACGAGAAGGCAATGGCAGGCCGCCGGAACGAGGGAGTCGTGGCCCACGCGGCCAGCGGAATCACCGCCCATAGCAGGTACCAGGGTTGCACCACCGGGAACAACAGGACGACGGCACCGAGCGCGACGCCGAGTGCGCCGACCGGATGCAGGCGGCCGCGCAGAACGGCGATCAGCATGCGGACGACGATGATTCCCGCGACGACGGCAGCGATCGGGCGAGTGAGACCCAACACAGCGGTGGTGTGGTCGCCGAGACCCAGAAGCACACCGACGAATCCGGTACCGAGACCGAGGATCGTGGGAATCGACATCCAGCTGCGCACCACTCCCGCGGTCCCCAGAGTGTTGATCCAGCCGAAGCCCAGCCCGCTACCCAGGCTCACGGCGACCTGGACCACGACGGCGATCGAGCCGAGCAACAGTGCCGCGTACATCACGGATCTGAGGGTCCCGCCCCATCGCCTCGACAGCGCCATCCCCACGAAGCCGAGCGCGATGAGCGAGGGAATCTTGATCGCAGACGACAGCGCGATCAGGCCGGCACCGCCGACGAGGAATGCAATATCGGTGCTGCGCAGGGGACCCGCGCGCTCGATCGCGCGAAGGGCCAGTTCGGTACCGGCCAACATGAGCCCGATCATCAGGGCCTCGTTGTGGATACCGGCGACCAGGTGGAACAGCAGCAGCGGGTTCGCGGCACCGAGCCACAGTGCCGTGACCGACGCGACCCCACAGCGTCGGGCGAGACGTGGCAGCGACCAGACGATCAGCGCTACGCCCACCAGCGCAAGCAGGCGATGGAGGAAGATGCCGGCGACGATGTTCTCACCGGTCAAGTACGTGATTCCACGCCCCATCCACAGGAACAGCGGACCGTAGGGTGCCGGGGTCTCCCGCCAGATGTTGGGAACCGTTCGGGTCAGCACGTTGTCGGCCCCGAGTGCATCGACCGGACCGACCTCGTACGGGTCGAGTCCGCGTGCGGTGATCTCGCTCTGGGCGAGGTACGAGTAGACATCGCGCGAGAACATCGGCGGTGCCACACTCAACGGCAGGATCCACAGCAGCAGCGTGCGGTCCATCTGGGAACGAGTGAGCCGACGTGGGGTGGTTCCCGATCGCGTGCGTCCCAACGCGAATCTTCCCAACAGCAACCACGCGAGCACCACGATGACGGTTCCGGTCATCGTGACGGTCAGTGCGGTGGTTGCCATCCGTGACGGCAGGCTCAGGAGTCGGACGCCTGCGATCGGGTTCTGCAGCACCGGCTGCGCGCCTGCGCCGAGTGCTCCGATCGCCATCAGTAGTGCGCCCGCGGCACCGAAACGTCGGATGTTCCTGAGCTGGTTCGTCTCCGTGGGATTGAGACCCGGCGCCTCCTGCTCGTCTCCGTGCAGGGTGGCGACTGCTCCGCCCGGGGGCGTCGGCTCGAGGCCGATGACTCGGCGTGCGGGGGTCAGGACGAACCTGTGGACGAGCGCAGCCGAACCGGACTTCGGGGTGCCGGGCACCGGGAGAGACTCGGAACCCCTCGCGGAAGGTGAGCTCTCGGAACTGGGCTCACTGTCGGTCGATGGCACAGTGGGAGCGTAGCGGGGCACTCGCACGCGGCCTGCACCGTGCTCCACCGGACCACCTGGACATCGGCCACCGTGCTGGGTGAGCGACCTGCAAAGGGCACCCTTGCTGGACCGGGTACTGCAATTCCGTCACACTGGTGTTGTGAAAACAACCGAGAGCTCGCTCGTGCGTCCGGGAAGTGTCGAGTCGTCGGCCACCGGCGCAGGCGTTTCGTCGGTGCGACCCACGTCGGCCCCCGAGGGGCAGACGCGGAGCGCTGTGGTCACTCTGCTCCTCGAAGAGGGCCCCATCACCGCCTCCGACATCGGTACTCGACTGGGATTGAGCGCGGCAGGTGTTCGACGTCACCTCGACGCACTCATCGACGCGGGCGAGGCCCGCATCACCACTCCTGCGGGTGCCCAGCAACGGGGCCGGGGTCGACCGGCGAAGCATTTCCAGCTGACTGCAGCCGGACGCAATCGTCTCGGCCACACCTACGACGATCTCGCCGGTGCCGCCATGCGGCAGCTGCGCAAGATCGGTGGAGACGCGGCCATCGAGACGTTCGCGCGGCAACGCGTCAACACCATCGTGGCCGACGTGGAGCCGGCGACGGGATCCGATGCGCATGCCGTGGAGGACGCCGCCGACCGAATCGCCGACGCGTTCAGCGCGGCCGGTTTCTCCGCCACCACCCGTCAGGTGGGCAACGGTGTGCAGATCTGCCAGCACCACTGCCCGGTGTCGCACGTCGCCTCCGAGTTTCCGGAGCTGTGCGAGGCCGAGCAGACCGCGTTCGCCGAGATCCTCGGCACGCACGTGCAGCGTTTGGCGACCATCGCCAACGGCAATTGCGCATGCACGACGCACGTACCGCTGTCACCGACGCGGTACTCGAACACCGATAGTTCCGACAAGAAGACTCCCGACGCGCAGCCCCGCGTCGGAGAACGCCCACGCCTCCGGAAGGAGCCCGCATGACCGTCACACCAGACCAGGTGACACCCACCGCGCCGCTGACCCAGGACGAGACCATCGCCTCGCTCGGCACCTACGGATACGGCTGGGCCGACTCGGACGTAGCCGGTGAAAGTGCCAAGCGCGGTCTTTCCGAGGCCGTCGTCCGGGACATCTCGCAGAAGAAGAGCGAGCCCGAGTGGATGCTCGAGGCGCGCCTCAAGGCGCTCAAGACGTTCGAGCGCAAGCCGATGCCGAACTGGGGTTCCAACCTCGACGGCATCGACTTCGACAACATCAAGTACTTCGTGCGGTCCAGCGAGAAGCAGGCTGCCACGTGGGAAGACCTGCCGGAAGACATCAAGAACACGTACGACAAGCTCGGCATCCCCGAGGCGGAGAAGCAGCGCCTCGTCTCCGGTGTCGCTGCCCAGTACGAGTCCGAGGTGGTCTACCACTCGATCCGTGAGGACCTCGAGGCTCAGGGAGTGTTGTTCCTCGACACCGACACCGCCCTGAAGGAGCAGCCGGAGCTGTTCCGCGAGTACTTCGGCACCGTCATCCCCGCGGGCGACAACAAGTTCTCCGCACTGAACACCGCGGTGTGGTCCGGTGGATCCTTCATCTACATCCCGCCGGGCGTCCATGTGGACATCCCGCTGCAGGCCTACTTCCGGATCAACACCGAGAACATGGGCCAGTTCGAGCGCACGCTGATCATCGTCGACGAGGGTGCATACGTGCACTACGTCGAGGGTTGCACCGCGCCGATCTACAAGTCGGATTCGCTGCACTCCGCCGTGGTCGAGATCATCGTCAAGAAGGGTGGTCGTTGCCGCTACACGACCATCCAGAACTGGTCGAACAACGTCTACAACCTCGTCACCAAGCGCGCCAAGGCCGAGGCAGGCGCAACGATGGAGTGGGTCGACGGCAACATCGGCTCCAAGGTCACCATGAAGTACCCCGCTGTCTGGATGACCGGTGAGTACGCCAAGGGTGAGGTTCTGTCGGTCGCGTTCGCAGGCCCGGACCAGCACCAGGACACCGGTTCGAAGATGTTGCACCTGGCACCGCACACGTCCTCGAACATCGTCAGCAAGTCCGTCGCTCGCGGCGGTGGCCGGACGTCGTACCGCGGTCTGATCCAGATCAACAAGGGTGCGCACGGCTCGCGTTCGACGGTCAAGTGCGACGCGTTGCTCGTCGACACGATCAGTCGTTCCGACACGTACCCGTACGTCGACATCCGCGAGGACGACGTGTCGATGGGCCACGAGGCCACCGTCTCGAAGGTCAGCGACGATCAGTTGTTCTACCTGATGAGCCGTGGCATGACCGAGGACGAGGCCATGGCAATGGTCGTCCGTGGCTTCGTCGAGCCGATCGCTCGCGAACTGCCGATGGAATACGCGCTCGAGCTCAACCGGCTCATCGAGCTGCAGATGGAAGGGTCGGTCGGATAAGTGAACAACCCCCTCACCGGAGTCATGGGTGCCGTGGCATCCGAGAATCCAGAGTCGGCCAAGGAAGACAAGTCGAAGCTCGTCGAGAACAAGGGCGCTCAGTTCACGTCCTACGACGTGAATGCGTTCGAGATCCCGTCCGGCCGTGACGAGCTGTGGCGTTTCACGCCGCTGCGTCGGCTGCGCGGCCTGCACGACGGTTCCGCTGTCGCCGACGGGGCCGCTCAGGTCACCGTCGGTGCACCGGAATCGGTGGTCGTGGAGACCGTGGGCCGTGACGACGACCGACTGGGCAAGGCCGGTGTTCCTGCCGATCGTATAGCCGCTCAGGCATTCTCGGCGTTCACCGAGGCCACGATCGTCTCCGTGCCGAACGAGGTCGAGGTGGCCGATCCGATCGAGATCACCGTCGACGGTCCCGGTGTCGACCACGTCGCCTACGGCCATGTGCAGATCAGACTCGGCACGTTCGCTCGCGCCACCGTCGTGATCGATCAGCGGGGCAGCGGCACGTACGCCGAGAACGTCGAATTCGTTCTCGGTGACAGCTCGCAACTGCACGTCGTACTGATCCAGGACTGGCAGTCCGACGCCGTGCACGTCGCAGCGCACCACGCGATGCTCGGGCGCGACGCCGTGCTGCGGCACTACAACGTCAGTCTCGGCGGCGATCTGGTGCGCATCAGCCCGACCGTGCGCTACAGCGCGCCCGGCGGCGACGCGAACCTGCTCGGTGTTTACTTCGCCGACGCCGGCCAGCACCTAGAGCAGCGACTGCTCGTGGACCACTCGGCACCGCACTGCAAGTCCAATGTGATGTACAAGGGCGCGCTGCAGGGCGAAACCGGACCCGGAACCGTCGACGCGCACACCGTGTGGATCGGAGATGTTCTGATCCGAGCCGAGGCCGAGGGAACCGAGACCTACGAGCTCAACCGCAACCTGGTGCTCACCGATGGTGCGCGGGCCGATTCGGTACCGAACCTCGAGATCGAGACGGGCGAGATCGTCGGAGCAGGCCACGCCAGCGCCACCGGCCGCTTCGACGACGAGCAGCTGTTCTACCTGCGCGCTCGTGGCATCTCGGAGGAGGTTGCTCGTCGACTCGTCGTCCGAGGGTTCTTCCACGAGATCATCGACAAGATTCCGGTCCCCGCCGTACGCGAGCGTCTCGACGCCGCCATCGAGACCGAACTCGCCGTCGCCGGCGCGTAGGTCCACCCGAACCTTTCTCGACTGCACAAAGGAACTGTGATGTCCACACTCGAAATCCGCGATCTGCACGTCAGCGTCGCCAACACCGATTCGTCCGCCGAGCCGATCAACATCCTCAAGGGTGTCGATCTGACCGTGAAGTCCGGCGAGACGCACGCGATCATGGGGCCCAACGGTTCCGGCAAGTCCACCTTGTCGTACGCCATTGCAGGCCATCCGAAGTACACCGTCACCTCCGGCACCATCACCCTCGACGGTGAAGACGTGCTCGAGATGAGCGTCGACGAGCGCGCCCGCGCCGGCCTCTTCCTGGCGATGCAGTACCCAGTGGAGGTGCCCGGCGTCTCGATGTCGAACTTCCTGCGCACCGCCGCCACCGCTGTGCGCGGTGAGGCTCCCAAGCTGCGGCACTGGGTCAAGGAAGCCAAGACCGCCATGAGCGAACTCGAGATCGAGGCCAACTTCCTCGAGCGCAACGTCAACGAAGGCTTCTCCGGCGGCGAGAAGAAGCGTCACGAGATTCTTCAGCTCGGATTGCTCAAGCCCAAGATCGCCATCCTCGACGAGACCGACTCCGGGCTCGACGTCGACGCTCTGCGAGTGGTGTCCGAGGGTGTCAACAAGTACAAGGAGCGCGAAAACGGTGGAGTGCTGCTGATCACGCACTACACCCGCATCCTGCGCTACATCAAGCCCGACTTCGTCCACGTCTTCGTCAACGGCGAAATCGTGAAGTCCGGCGGTGCAGAGCTGGCCGACGAGCTCGAGGCCAACGGATACGCCGGCTACACGCAGGCCGCGACCACC
The DNA here is from genome assembly GCF_040636045.1 of Rhodococcus sp. NPDC006774. Taxonomy (NCBI): domain Bacteria; kingdom Bacillati; phylum Actinomycetota; class Actinomycetes; order Mycobacteriales; family Nocardiaceae; genus Rhodococcus; species Rhodococcus sp. NPDC006774. The sequence goes on from NZ_JBEYIW010000008.1 coordinate 136,669, forward strand.
GGAGCATGAGTATGGCTGCACCCGCAGCTGCGGCGGTGGCGGCATCGTTCGATGTCGCCACGGTTCGCCGCGATTTCCCCATCCTCTCGCGCACCGTGCGAGACGGTAAGCCGTTGGTGTACCTGGACTCCGGTGCCACCTCGCAGCGGCCCGTGCAGGTACTCGACGCCGAGCGTGAGTTTCTGACCACGTGCAACGCGGCCGTCCACCGCGGGGCGCATCAGTTGGCCGAAGAGGCCACCGATGCCTACGAGGGTGCTCGCGCCGCCATCGCGTCGTTCGTCGGGGCGGACGTCGACGAGATCGTGTTCACCAAGAACGCGACCGAGTCGCTCAACCTCGTGACGTACGTGCTTGCCGATCAGCGATTCGATCGCCATCTCGGTCCCGGCGACGAGATCGTCGTCACCGAACTCGAGCATCACGCCAATCTCGTTCCGTGGCAGGAGCTTGCCGCTCGAACCGGTGCCACCCTGCGCTGGTACGGCGTGACCGACGACGGACGCATCGATCTCGATTCACTCGAATTGTCTTCTGCCGTCAAGGTTCTCGCGTTCACGCATCAGTCCAACGTGACCGGTGCTGTGGCTCCGGTCGAGGAATTGGTGCGTCGGGCCAGGGCGGTCGGTGCGCTCGTCGTCCTCGACGCATGCCAGTCGGTGCCGCACATGAAGGTCGATTTCCACGCGCTCGATGTCGACTACGCCGCGTTCTCCGGTCACAAGATGCTCGGTCCCTCGGGAGTGGGCGTGCTGTACGGCAAGGCCGCACTCCTCGCGGCGATGCCTCCGTTCATCACCGGCGGTTCGATGATCGAGACCGTCACCATGGAGAAGACGACGTTCGCCGCGCCTCCGCAGCGATTCGAGGCCGGGGTTCCGATGACCTCGCAGGTCGTCGGACTCGGTGCCGCTGTGCGGTACCTGGAGAACATCGGCATCGATGTCATCGCCGCGCACGAAAAGGCCTTGGTCGCAGCAACTCTCGCCGAGTTCGCGAAGATCGACGGTGTTCGCGTTATCGGCCCGACGGAGAACGTCGACCGCGGTTCGGCAGTGTCGTTCGTGGTCGACGGCATTCATGCCCACGACCTCGGACAGATCCTGGACGACGAGGGCGTCGCCATTCGCGTCGGGCATCACTGCGCGTGGCCGCTGCATCGACGCTTCGGTGTGGCTGCGACAGCGCGCGCCTCGTTCGCGTTGTACAACACGGTCGAGGAAGTACAGGTTCTCGCACAGGCCATTCGCCGCGCGCAATCGTTCTTCGGAACCACCGACCACGGCGGGGGAGGGCAGCTGTAGATGCGGATGGAACAGATGTACCAGGAAGTGATCCTCGATCACTACAAGCACCCGCACGGCCGCGGACTGCGCGAGCCCTTCGGCGCGGAGGTGCACCACGTCAACCCCACCTGCGGCGACGAGGTCACCCTGCGCGTGCAGATCGAGGACGGTGCCGTCGCAGACGTGTCGTACGACGGCCAGGGCTGCTCGATCAGTCAGGCAGCGACGTCCGTACTCACCGATCAGGTCGTCGGCCTGAGCGTGGCCGACGCGCTGAAGACGGTCGACGCGTTCAGCGACATGGTCGGCAGCAGAGGTACCGTCGAGGGTGACGAGGACGTCATCGGCGACGGCATTGCGTTCGCCGGTGTGGCCAAGTATCCGGCTCGCGTGAAGTGCGCATTGCTGGGTTGGATGGCTTTCAAGGACGCGGTTGTTCAAGTAGTGGACGCAGATTCGACAGCTACGACGGGCGGGACCGCCCAGTCGGCACTTTCCGGAGGACAGCAATCATGACCGAAGCAACAGAGACGACTCCAGCCGTGACCACTCCGGTGGAACTGACCGCCGACGAGATCAAGGTGCTCGAGGACCTCGAAGAAGCGATGCGCGACGTCGTCGACCCCGAGCTCGGAATCAATGTCGTCGACCTCGGGCTGGTGTACGACATCAAGATCGACGCCGACGACGTCGTCACGGTCGACATGACGCTCACCTCGGCGGCATGCCCGTTGACCGACGTCATCGAGGATCAGGCCCGCGGTGCGCTCGTACGCAGCGGATTGGCCGCCGACCTGAAGATCAACTGGGTGTGGATGCCGCCGTGGGGCCCGGACAAGATCACCGACGACGGTCGCGAGCAGCTCAGGGCCCTCGGCTTCACCGTCTGACCCACTGACGAGTCGGCCCCCTCACGCACCCTTCGCTTCGTCGGCTTTGGAGTCGGTGGTCTTGGCGGGGGTCGACTTCTTCGCAGCAGCCTTCTTGGCCGGGGCTTTCTTCGCAGCAGCTTTCTTGGCGGGAGCCTTCTTCGCCGGAGCAGACGAGGCGGACCCGGACTTCGCGTTCTTGCCTGCCGCCTCCACGCTCCGCTGCAACGCCGCCACGAGATCGACCACCTCGGCGTCCTCGCCGTCGTCGTCTTTCTCCGTCTCGGTGTGGATGACCTTCTCACCGCCGTTGGCGAGCGTCTCGTCGATCAGCTTGCGCAGTTCGATCTGATAATCGTCCGTGTACTCGGTCGGATCGAATTCCGAGGACATGCTTTCCACGAGGGACGTCGCCATCTTCACTTCCTGTGGACGCGCGGACGGCGCGTCCACGAGCGAAGGAAATTCCGCGGCCCTGACTTCGTCCGGCCACAGCAACGTCTGGATCACCAGCACGTCGTCGCGCACGCGGAGGGCGGCCAGACGGGTCTTCTGACGCAGAGTGAAATGCACCAGCGCGGTGCGCTCGGTTTCTTCGAGAGTCTCGCGCAGCAGGACATACGCCTTCGGTGACGCGGAGTCCGGTTCGAGGAAGTAGCTCTTGTCGTAGAGGATCGGATCGATCTGCTCGGTGGGTACGAATTCGAGAACCGGAATTTCGTGTTTCTCCGCCGCAGGCAGCTTGTCGAAGTCGTCGTCGGTGAGGATGACGCGTTCGCCGTCGGGGGAGTCGTACGCCTTGTCGATGTCGGCGAACTGCACCGACTTACCGCATTCCTGGCAGATGCGGTCGTACTTGATGCGACCACCATCTTTCGCGTGCACCTGATGGAACCGAATGTCGTGCTGCTCGGTGGCCGAGTAGACCTTCACCGGAACATTGACCAGTCCGAAGGCGATCGAGCCCTTCCAAATGCTGCGCATCTGTACATGATCGCCGACCGGGCGCCCGCGTGTCGACCGTTGGCGAGAAACTCAGCCGCGGCCCGGAGTACGCACTATCGTGCGCGCGATCGCGAGCCTGGCCGACGCCGGGAGCGTCGGAAACATCTTCAGCATCGCGGTCATCGTCCCCACGGCGTCGTCGTGGCCGGACAGGTACGAGCGCTGCAGTTCGACCGGGAGCGAGAAGAAGCTGGAGAAGAACTGGGGGACCATCTCGGGTTCGAGTGCCAGTGCCGTGCGCAGGCCGAGGTTGCGAAGCTTCTGGACCGTCCACACGTGCACCGGGCGGACCGGGCGCGATCGACCGCCGCCTCGGAACCGCTCGACAAGGTGATCCGCCGATGCCAGCGAGGCCGCGACGCTGTACCCGGTGGCGGGATGCATCAGATTCGAGCGAGAGCCGAACAACACCGGACCGTCTCGGCCGGTGTGCAGTCGCGACCGAGGCGGTGGTTCGACCGAGAAGCGGACACGCTCGACATCCTCGTGGCCGGTCGGTTCCAGGTTGCGGTGGGTGAGGCGGTGGTGCAACCGTGTTCGAAGCACCGAGAGCTCGAGTGCCGGTCGGCCCACCAGACAGGTCTCCTCGAGCAGGATTCGATCGTCGTCGAGCGCCACGGCGTACAGAAAACTCGGCACCTCACCGGGCCGGGCACCGTTGTCGGTGCGCCAATCCATGAACCAGGCGTCGGATCCTTCGAGGATCGGTTCGGCGCGCTCCCGTTCGACGACGATGCCGTATGCGGTCTGCTGTGCCAGGTCGTGTGAATCGAGCGTTCCGCGAGCATCGACGACGTGCCGAGCGTCGACGATGGTGCCGTCGGACGTCGTCACGCGAGAACCGGTGACATCGACGGCCGTTCCGGCGAGCACTCGCACGCGGTCGAGAGACAAGGTCGCTTGCAGTGCAGGTGTGTCCAGCACGCAGTACGTTCGGTCGATGATCCGATGGTGATCGGTCCATACCGCCGGCTTCTGCGCAGTCGAGGCGACGGCGGTCTCGGGCAACCACGGTGGCAACTCGTCGGCCCAGGCAGAATACGTCGGTGTCCAGGTACGCGACGGATGCGGATCGACGACGAGCACGTCGAGTCCTGCCTCGGCGCATCGGTGGGCCACCGACCGTCCCGCCGGGCCGAGTCCGACCACCGCGACGTCGGCCGAGAAATCTTTCACATTCCGCCGGTGGCGAGCAAACCACCGTCCACGCGCACGGTCTCGCCGGTGATCCAGGAAGAGGCGTCCGACACCAGGAAGGCCACCAGGGCCGCGACGTCCTCCGGGTTTCCGAGACGCTTCATCGGATAGCCGGCCGCTGCCGCGTCTTCTCCGTTGGCGACGAGCGCCTCGGCGAATTTGGTCTTCACCACCCCCGGTGCCACGGCATTGACGCGAATCCTCGGACCGAGCTGCCAGGCGAGCTCTTCGGTGAGGCGGATCAGGGCGGCCTTGGATGCGCCGTACGCGGCGATCACGCCGGTCGAGCGGATGCCGGCCACGCTCGCGATGTTGACGACCGCGCCGCCGTGCTCGCCCATCCAGGCATGGAACGCCTGCTGGACGAAGCCGAGGGTACCCACCACGTTCGTGTCGAAGATCTTGCTCACGCCCGCCAGGTCCGCATCCATCAGCGAGCCGTAGACGGGATTGATGCCGGTGTTGTTGACCAGGATGTCCAGCGAACCGAAGGTCTCCACCGTGCTCGCCACCGCGTTGCGCCGGTGCTCCGGATCGCCCGCGTTACCGTCGATCGCGAGCACGGAATCGCCGAGCTCTGCGGCCGCGGCAACGAGAGGTTCGCGCTTGCGGGCGGTGATGGCGACATTCGCGCCGCGAGCGAGCAGTTCGGCGGCGATGGCCTTGCCGATGCCTCGGCTACCGCCGGTGACGAGAGCGGTGCGCCCGGTGAGGTCGGGTATCGGCGCGCTGGAGGGGCTGACGGTTTCGGGGGCGTCGGTCATCGATCAGACGTTACCGGTGTCACCGTCGTTCCTGGGTGAGGGCACGTGAATGCTGAGCTAAAATGGGGGTTTGCTGTGCCGCTCGACGGCATGGTTCGCCCGTCGGTCGACGGGCAACGATCTTGTTCGGCAATCGCTAGGAGTTCACGCGTGATCACCGCCACCGACTTGGAAGTTCGTGCCGGTGTGCGGACCCTTCTGTCCACCGAGGGGCCCGCGCTCCGCGTGCAGGCAGGCGACCGCATCGGGCTGGTGGGTCGAAACGGTGCAGGCAAGACCACCACTCTGCGCATCCTGGCAGGCGAGGGAGAGCCGTACGCGGGCGAGGTCGTGCGTACCGGAGAACTCGGCTACCTACCGCAGGATCCCAAAGAAGGCGACCTCGACGTGCTGGCCAAGGACCGAGTGCTCTCGGCTCGGGGCCTGGACACGCTCCTGCACAGCATGGAGAAGCAGCAGGCATTGATGGCCGAGGTGGCCGACGAGGCGCTGCTCGACAAGGCCGTCCGCAAATACGGTGAACTCGAAGAGCGTTTCGCGTCCCTCGGCGGCTACGAAGCCGAGAGCGAAGCGGCTCGCATCTGCAACAGCCTCGGCTTGGCCGACCGCATCCTCGGCCAACCGCTGCGCACCCTGTCCGGTGGTCAGCGCCGACGCGTCGAACTGGCTCGCATTCTGTTCGCCGCGTCCGACGGCAGTGGCGGCCGCTCGAACACCACATTGCTGCTCGACGAGCCCACCAACCACCTCGACGCCGATTCCATCACCTGGTTGCGCGGATTCCTGCAGAGCCACGAGGGCGGACTCATCGTGATCAGTCACGATGTCGAACTGCTCGGAGACGTGGTGAACAGGGTGTGGTTCCTCGACGCAGTGCGCGGCGAAGCCGACATCTACAACATGAACTGGAAGAAGTACCTCGACGCCCGCGCCACCGACGAGCAGCGTCGCCGCCGTGAGCGCGCCAACGCGGAGAAGAAGGCCGGGGCACTGCGGGTGCAGGCCGCCAAGATGGGGGCCAAGGCAACGAAAGCCGTTGCGGCACAGAACATGGCGAAGCGCGCGGACAAGCTGCTCGCCAACCTCGACGCCGAACGTGTGTCGGACAAGGTGGCGCACATCCGATTCCCCGAGCCTGCACCGTGCGGCAAGACGCCGCTGATGGCGAAGAACCTGACCAAGATGTACGGATCGCTGGAAATCTTCGCAGGCGTCGACCTCGCCATCGACCGGGGCAGCCGTGTCGTGGTGCTCGGGCTCAACGGTGCGGGCAAGACGACGCTGCTGCGGATTCTCGCCGGAACCGAGAAGGCAGACACCGGCGAGATCGAACCCGGCCACGGCATGCGCGTCGGATACTTCGCACAGGAACACGACACTCTCGACGATCACGCGTCGGTCTGGGAGAACATCCGGCACGCGGCACCCGATACCGGCGAGCAGGAACTGCGGTCTCTGCTCGGAGCCTTCATGTTCACCGGCCCCCAGCTCGACCAGCCTGCAGGGACATTGTCCGGCGGTGAGAAGACCCGTCTGGCACTCGCCGGGTTGGTGTCCTCCGCGGCGAACGTGCTGCTGCTCGACGAACCGACCAACAACCTCGACCCGATCTCCCGTGAACAGGTCCTCGACGCGCTCCGCAGCTACAAGGGTGCCGTCGTTCTGGTAACCCACGATCCCGGTGCCGCCGAAGCGCTCTCACCCGAACGAGTGATTCTGCTCCCCGACGGTACCGAGGACCACTGGTCCCAGGAATACCTGGAACTGATCCAGCTGGCCTGACCCGCAGGCCGGCTCGTCCGGGACGTCCCGCTCAGTCCTGCCTGCGGACCGATTCCTCGACCAGATCCAGGATCGCCGCGAGGTTGGATCTCCCGTGGCCCGACGCGATGCGCGCCACCAGGCCGTCCAACACAAGATCCAGGTAGTCGGCGAGGACGTCGTTGGGGACGTCGTCGCGCAATCTTCCTGCGGTCTTCTGGCGCTCGAGTCGCCCGAGTGTCGCGTCGGTCAGCTCTGCAGACCGTTCGGCCCAGCTGGACCGGAAGTCCGCGTCCGTGCGCAATCGTCGGGTGATCTCGAGCCGCGTTCCGAGCCACTCGAACTGTTCGGGTTGCGCCAGCATGTCTCGCATCACCTGCACCAGACCCTGGGTGGCCGCGACCTCGGCCATGCGTCGAGCATCCTCCTGCGCCAGAGCGAGGAAGAGACCGTCCTTGTCCTTGAAGTGGTGGAATATGGCTCCGCGCGACAGGCCGGTGGCCTCTTCGAGACGCCGCACCGTCGCGCCCTCGTAGCCGAACTCGCCGAAGCACTTACGCGCGCCGTCGAGAATTTCGCTTCGACGGGCGGCCAGGTGGTCTTCGCTGACCTTGGGCACGTGTGGGTTTCCTACTTTCGATGAGGGCCTCGACCGATACGGCGATGGGCCCGGAAACACGTTGTCGGTTCCGGGCCCATCGCCGTTCGAGGCATACGTCAGACGACGCGCACTCAGCCTCTGATCATGTTGCGCAGCACGTACTGCAGGATGCCGCCGTTGCGGTAGTAGTCCGCTTCACCCGGGGTGTCGATGCGAACCACGGCCTCGAATTCGACCTTGGTGCCGTCTTCCTTGGTGGCGATGACGGTCATCGTCTTCGGGGTGGTGCCCTCGTTCAGCTTCGCGACGCCGACGATGTCGAAGGTCTCGGTGCCGTCGAGCTTGAGCGACGATGCGCTCTCACCGGCCGGGAACTGCAGGGGAACGACACCCATGCCGATGAGGTTGGAGCGGTGGATGCGCTCGAACGACTCGGTGATGACGGCCTTGACGCCCAGGAGCGAGGTGCCCTTGGCCGCCCAGTCGCGCGAGGAGCCACTGCCGTACTCCTTGCCACCCAGCACGACCAGCGGGATGCCGGCCTTCTGGTAGTTCTGCGACGCGTCGTAGATGAAGGACTGCGGTCCGCCGTCCTGCGTGAAGTCACGGGTGTAGCCGCCCGAGACATCGTCGAGGAGCTGGTTCTTGAGGCGAATGTTCGCGAACGTTCCGCGAATCATGACCTCGTGGTTTCCTCGACGCGAACCGAGCGAGTTGTAGTCCTTGCGCTCGACACCGTGCGAGTCCAGGTACTGCGCAGCAGGCGTACCTGCCTTGATGGGTCCTGCCGGGCTGATGTGGTCGGTGGTGACCGAGTCGCCGAGCAGAGCCAACACGCGTGCACCGGTGATGTCCTCGACGGGAGCCGGGTCCATCGTCATTCCGTCGAAGTACGGAGGCTTGCGCACGTAGGTGGACTTGGGATCCCACTCGAACGTGTCGCCCTCGGGGGTCGACAGGTTCTGCCAGCGGCTGTCGCCTGCGAAGATGGTCTCGTAGGACTTGCTGAACATGTCCCGGCTGATCGACGACTTGATGGTGTCTTCGATCTCCTGCGAGGACGGCCAGATGTCCTTGAGGAACACGGGGTTGCCCTCGTGGTCCTCGCCGAGGGGGTCGGTCTCGAAGTCGAAGTCCATCGTGCCCGCGAGGCCGTAGGCGATGACCAGCGGCGGTGAGGCCAGGTAGTTCATCTTGACGTCGGGGGAGATGCGACCCTCGAAGTTGCGGTTGCCCGACAGCACTGCGGTGACCGAGAGGTCGTTGTCGTTGATCGCCTTCGAGATCGGCTCGAGCAACGGGCCGGTGTTACCGATGCACGTGGTGCAGCCGTAACCACCGAGGTAGTAGCCGAGCTTCTCGAGGTACGGCCACAGGCCCGCCTTCTCGTAGTAGTCGGTGACGACCTGCGAGCCGGGTGCCATGTTGGTCTTGACCCAGGGCTTGGTGGACAGGCCCTTCTCCACGGCGTTGCGGGCGAGCAGTGCTGCGCCGAGCATGACCGACGGGTTCGAGGTGTTGGTGCAGGAGGTGATGCCCGCAACCACGACGGCACCGTGATCGAGGACGAACTCGCCTGCCTCGTCGGTGGTGACCCGGACCGGCTTGCTCGGACGACCCTCGGAACCGTATGCGGCAGAACGAACGTCGACGGAATCCTCTTCGGCGAAGCTCAGCGAAGCGGAGTCGCTTGCCGGGAACGATTCGTCGAGTGCCTCGTCGAGCTTGCTGTCACCCTCGTGCTTCGGGTGATTCTCCTCGACGTAGTTGTGGATGTCCTTGCGGAACGCAACCTTGGACTCGGACAACAGGATTCGGTCCTGCGGACGCTTCGGTCCGGCAATGGACGGAACGACCGTGTTGAGATCGAGCTCGATGTACTCGGAGTACACGGCCTCGTTCTTCGGGTCGTGCCACATGCCCTGTTCCTTGGCGTACGCCTCGACGAGCGCGAGCTGCTCGTCGCTGCGGCCGGTGAGGCGCAGGTAGTTGATGGTTTCCTCGTCGATCGGGAAGATCGCTGCGGTGGAACCGAACTCGGGGCTCATGTTGCCCAGGGTGGCGCGGTTCGCGAGCGGAACCTCGGCCACACCCTCGCCGTAGAACTCGACGAACTTGCCGACGACGCCGTGCTTGCGCAGCATCTCGGTTGCGGTCAGCACCACGTCGGTCGCGGTGACGCCGGGCTGGATCTCACCGGAGAGCTTGAAGCCGACGACGCGGGGGATGAGCATCGAGACGGGCTGGCCGAGCATGGCCGCCTCGGCCTCGATGCCGCCGACGCCCCAGCCGAGCACGCCCAGGCCGTTGACCATCGTGGTGTGCGAGTCGGTGCCGACGCAGGTGTCGGGGTAGGCCTGTCCCTTGCGGGTCATGATCGTCGGTGCCAGGTATTCGATGTTGACCTGGTGCACGATGCCCATGCCCGGGGGGACGACCTTGAAGTCGTCGAATGCGCCCTGTCCCCAACGCAGGAACTGGTAGCGCTCACCGTTGCGCTCGTACTCGAGGTCGACGTTGCGCTCGAGAGCGTCGGCGCGGCCGAAGACGTCGAGGATGACCGAGTGGTCGATGACCATGTCGGCGGGGGAGAGGGGGTTGACCTTGTTGGGGTCGCCGCCCAGGGTGGTGACGGCTTCACGCATCGTGGCGAGGTCGACGATGCACGGAACGCCGGTGAAGTCCTGCATGATGACGCGCGCAGGCGTGAACTGGATTTCGAAGCTCGGCTCCGCGGACGGATCCCACGAGGCAATCGAACGAATGTGGTCGGCGGTGATGTTGGCACCGTCCTCGGTGCGAAGGAGGTTCTCCGCGAGGACCTTCAGTGCATAAGGCAATTTCTCGGCACCGGGCAAAGCCGACAGTCGGAAGATCTCGTACGAGTTCTCGCCGACTTCGAGGGTGCCCTTTGCACCGAATGAATCATTACTTGCGGTCACTTCAGCTCCACTCGTCTATGAGGCACACCGCCGACGGGGCTGTGTCGACGGTTGAAGCGAGGCGCTGGCCGTGGGCCTCGGCCTCGAATCTCGGGGCTGAGAGTTCGAGGCGGACGCTCGGTCAGTGTCTCGATGAAAGTCTAACAGTACGCTTGTCCTGTGAAAACCTGCGGTCGGGTTCTCGGTGGGTGTCGAGAGACCTATCCACACGACGATCCTCACGTAGTGCTCCCGGCTGCGCAATGAAGGGCGACCTCAGTAGTTGCGCCGGACCTGCGGGCCTACCAGATGTGGGTACGTCGGTGACGTAGGGTTCGACCCGACTGGTTCCTACCGACTGGACGAGAGATGCCTGAGCCGATTCACGCCGTTTCCCCGCTTGCCACCGACATACCGGCAGGTCTGGATGTCGACAGCATCGTCGCCACGGTCCGCGAGTCCGGCGTCAGCGCACCCGCCGACGAGGAAGCCGGGCTGTCCTCGGCCGTCGCGCGCGCCGAGGACCACGGCATCGATCTGAGCATCGTGATCGTCCCGAACGAACCTCGCCACGACTCGCAACTGAGGGATCTCGCCACCGCTGTCGGAGCACGCGAGGGTGGCACGGTTCTCGTGCTCAGCCCCGGCCAGGTCGGCTCGTTCAGCGACTCGATCAGTCGGGTGACCCTCGAGGCAGGCCAGGACCGTACCTACACCGGCAACCACGTCGTCGCCGCAGACAATTTCGTCGACACCCTGGTCGAGGATCAGACACCGTGGGGTCTGCTCACGGGCGGCCTGGTGATCGTGGTCGCCGCGGTTGCGACCCTGACTGCTGCCGTCAAGGTCCGCAGATATCGCTCTCGTTCGGAGACGAACGATCATGCGCGCAGCGAGTCCGTCGCCGACTGACCACGCTCGGCCCGAGTGTCGTTCGAGTGACCGACGCTCACACCGTTCGACCCGGTCGCGATCGTGACCGTGAGGTCGTCCGAAAAAGTCGGAAAAATTGTTTCCGGTAAACACCGAGTTCACGGCGTTGTGCCTGGTGGAATTACCAATGTGTCATTTGTGACTGGAGTTTCTTTAGGGTGCGAAGTGTCGTACGGTGCCATTGGCACTGCTGGGGAAGGAGTGTCGCAGAAGGCGGTTGTCATCCGTGGGGAACTCGGGAGGCCACTGCTTCGGGTGTGACTGACGTGGTTCGCACCTGTCGTATCGCTGCGTGTTTCTTTCCCGCCCGGCGAGAACGCTCACCGTCACCTGCGATCGGGGTGGAGGACGGAGGGCACCTCGACGGCACGACGGTTCTGTGCGAACCCGAGTGAATGCCGGACCCGAGGGAGACATTTGTGAGCCGACGTCAAGTCCGCGGAACTCACCGCCGTGCACTCGTCCGTACCCGATTCGTGCTGGTTGGCGCAGGACTCGTTCTCGCGTTGACGGCGACCCTTCCCGGGGTTGCCGCCGCGGTACCACCGCCACCGCCCAACCCGTCGGACACCGATCTCGCCGCTGCGGGTAGCGCCGTCGATTCGAGTCTGGGCCAGGTCGGCCTGCTGATCGACGCGATCGCGTCGGCCAACCAGCAGCTCGCCCAACTCGACGACGAGGTCGCATCGAAGCGAGAAGGCGTCAACAAGGCCTTGGTCGATCTGCAGAATGCACGTGACGCGGCCGATGTCGCCGCCGCCGTCGTCGGTGCTGCGCAGCAGGCACTTGCCGATGCAGGCACCCAGATCCAGGCAGCCCAGGCCAAGTTCGACGCGTTCGCCAAATCCAGCTACACCCAGGGCTCCGGCGTCGCCTCCATGGCATCGTTCCTCGGATCCAGCGGACCGGACGACGTCCTGGACCGCGCCCAGGTCCTCAAGGTGCTCTCCAACAGCCAGAACGCGGTGCTCGACGGCTTGCAGCGGGCCCGAACCGAGCAGGCGAACCGCGATTCGGCAGCGCGAGAATCCAAGCAGCAGGCCGACGCGGCCGCCTCGGAAGCCGAGGCCAAGAAGGCAGAGGCCGAGCAGGCCATCGCGGAGGCGCAGGCAGCGCTGCAGGCCGAGGCCGACCGGAAGGCCACGATCGAAGCACAGCGTGACTCGGCGCAGACCGAACTCGACGCCGCCCGCAGCAATGTCGCCGGTCTGCAGGACCAGCGCGCGGCGTACGGCAGCTGGGAGGCGCAGAAGGCGGCCGAGGACGCGGCCATCGCCGCCGCCACGGCCGCGGCGAAGGAAGCTGCTGTACAGGCAGCTGCGCGAGTATCGGCGAACCTGGCGGCGCAGCAACGCGCGGCGGCCATTGCCGAAGGCCAGCGTTCACACGTGGACGTCGACGAGGATGCCAGCGCGTCGACCGATACCGACAGCTCCACCGCGACCACTCCCACCAAACCGAAGACGCCGACCAAACCGAAGACGTCCACGACCCCGTCGGTCACCGGAAGCGCAGCCGTCGAGTTGGCGATCGACCGTGGAATGAGCCAGCTCGGCGTGCCGTACTCGTGGGGTGGCGGCGACGAGAACGGGCCGACCAAGGGCATCAGGGACGGCGGAGTCGCGGACAGCTACGGCGACTACAACAAGGTCGGCTTCGACTGCTCGGGCTTGATGATCTATGCCTTCGCCGGCCTGGGAATCTCGTTGCCGCACTACACCGGCTACCAGTACACAGCGGGCAAGCAGGTGCCGTCCTCGGACATGAAGCGTGGCGACATGATCTTCTACGGACCCAACGCCAGCCAACACGTCGCGCTCTACCTCGGCGACGGCAAGATGCTCGAAGCTCCCCAGTCCGGTTCGGTGGTCAAGGTGTCCGACGTGCGATACAGCGGAATGACGCCGTACGCCGTGCGCATGGTGTCCTGAGTGCGATCGGGCGCCTCTCCGGACTCCAGAGTCGTTCCCGCAGGCTCCACTCCGGCCCGTGGGTCGGGGGCGCCTTTCGGCGCGCATACCGATCACCTGGAATAGTTGGTTGCGGCGGTACGAAACGAGCCCGACGACGATCGACTGAAAGCGGTGAATTCTTGGTGACATCACGTGACGGCCGGATTTCGAACGACGAGGGGTCGACGCGAGTCGAGTCTCCGACTCCGAATCCACCGGGTGTGGAGCCGACGCGAGTGGACAGTCCGTCCCTGGCCGAGGACGTCCAGCTTCTCGAAAAGGCCGTGTACGAGGTCAAGCGTGTGATCGTCGGTCAGGATCGCCTCGTCGAGCGCATTCTGGTGGGGTTGCTCGCCCGCGGACACGTGTTGCTCGAGGGCGTACCCGGCGTCGCCAAGACCCTTGCCGTCGAGACCTTCGCACGTGTGGTGGGCGGCTCGTTCTCGCGAGTTCAGTTCACCCCCGACCTGGTTCCCACCGACCTCGTTGGCACCCGCATCTACCGTCAGGGCCGTGAGGAGTTCGACACCGAACTCGGACCCGTGGTGGCGAACTTCGTGTTGGCCGACGAGATCAACCGAGCGCCGGCCAAGGTGCAGTCCGCACTGCTGGAGGTCATGGCGGAACGACACGTGACCATCGGTGGCAAGACGTTTCCGATGCCCGATCCGTTCCTGGTGATGGCAACGCAGAACCCCATCGAGAACGAGGGCGTGTACCCCCTTCCCGAAGCTCAGCGAGACAGATTTCTGTTCAAGATCGTCGTCGACTACCCGACGGTCGAGGAAGAACGCGAGATCGTCTACCGCATGGGCATCAAAGCTCCCGAGCCCAAGCAGATCCTGGACCCGGTCGAGTTGGTTCGCCTGCAGAATCTGGCCAGCTCGGTGTTCGTGCACCACGCGCTCGTCGACTACGTGGTGCGGGTCATCGCGGCTACCCGAACTCCCGAGCAGTTCGGTATGGACGATGTGGGCAGCTGGATCGCCTACGGTGCATCGCCGCGTGCGACGCTTGGCATCATCGCGGCCTCGCGCGCACTGGCTCTGCTCCGCGGTCGCGACTACGTCGTTCCCCAGGACGTACTCGAGGTCATTCCCGACGTGCTCCGGCACCGTCTCGTGCTGTCCTACGACGCTCTGGCCGACGAGGTGACCCCCGAGACGGTCATCTCTCGGGTACTGCAGACCGTCGGGTTGCCGCAGGTGTCGCCGCAGGCGGTACCGGTTCCGCAGAGCAACGGAGCCGGTCCGGACGGCCCGCACTTCGACGGACGTCAGCCGCAGGGTCCCTACCCGGCGCAGGGGCAGTTCCCGGCCCCCGGCCAGTTCCCCGCTCCGGGCCAGTTCCCCGGACAGGGACAGCCGCCGCAGTCGCAGCAGCCAGGATCTCAGCAGCCTCCGCAGGGCGGTCAGTACGGCCAGCAGGCGCCGTCGTTGCAGAAGCCGTCGGGTGACGGATCGTCGATCGGTACGCCGGGGCAGTGAGCGGATCCGACACCGCGCCCGCGACCGCAGGCAGAGCCGTCGTAGCCCGGCCACCGTCGTTCCGCTCGGGTGAGCTGCGCGATCCGAAGTTGGCCGCAGCGCTGCGGACTCTGGAGCTGACGGTGCGTCGACGGCTCGACGGGGTTCTGCACGGCGACCATCTCGGGTTGATTCCCGGACCGGGATCCGAGCCGGGTGACGCCAGGGAGTACCAGCCGGGCGACGATGTCCGTCAGATGGATTGGTCGGTCACTGCGCGTACGACGCATCCGCACGTGCGGCAATCCGTGGCCGACCGCGAGCTGGAGACCTGGCTCGTGGTCGACTTGTCGGCCAGCCTCGACTTCGGCACCACCGGGTGCGAGAAGCGGGATCTTGCGGTCGCGGCCTCGGCTGCCATCACTCATCTGTCCGGCGGTGGCGGCAATCGAATCGGCGCGGTGGTTGCCACCGGTGCCGACACCAACCGCATTCCGGCACGGGGCGGCCGCGTGCACACTCAATCGATGCTCCGGGCGATAGCCACGACGCCGTCCGCGGCCGACGGTGTGCGCGGTGACCTGCGTGCTGCCATCGAAGCGCTACGACGGCCCGAACGCCGCCGCGGGATGGCCGTGGTGATCAGCGACTTTCTCGGGCCGATCGATTGGGAGCGCTCCCTTCGTGCCATCTCCGCTCGGCACGACGTGCTGGCCGTCGAGGTACTCGACCCACGTGATCTGGAACTGCCCGACGTCGGTGACGTCGTTCTCCACGACCCGGAATCCGGCCGCACTCGAGAATTCAGTACGACGCCGCGGTTGCGTGCAGATTTCGCGCGCGCAGCAGCTGCGCACCGCGACGATGTGGAGAAGGCGCTGCGGCGGTGCGGTGCACCTCGATTGACGCTCCGCACCGACGGTGACTGGATCGCCGACGTCGTACGGTTCGTGACCGCACGCAGGCACACCATCGGGTCAGGCTTCACCAACACCGCTCGGGCGGGTTCGCGATGAGCCTGACCGATTTCGCGTCGCCGTGGTGGCTCGGATTCCTCGTCGTCGTCATCGCGCTGACGGTCGGCTACGTCTGGATTCAGCGGCGCAAGCAGAAGCACGTACTGCGGTTCTCCAACATGGAACTGCTCGAGTCCGTCGCGCCGGATCGGCCGAACCGGTTACGTCATCTGCCCACCGCACTGGTGCTGGTCGGTTTGCTGTTCCTCACAGTCGCACTGGCAGGCCCGACGGCGGACGAGCGCGTGCCGCGGAACCGGGCGACCGTCATGCTCGTGATCGACGTGTCGCTGTCCATGGAGGCCACCGACGTCGAGCCGACTCGGTTGGCGGCCGCGCAGGAAGCAGCAAAATCCTTCGCAGACGGTCTGACGCCCGGTATCAATCTCGGATTGGTCGCGTTCGCCGGTACGGCGTCGGTTCTGGTCTCGCCCACGGCCAACCGCGAAGCCACCAAGTCCGCCATCGACAAGCTGCAGCTCAGCGAGCGAACGGCCACCGGCGAGGCGATCTTCACCTCGCTCCAGTCGATCGACACTCTCGGAGCGATACTCGGCGGCGGCGACGCGGCTCCTCCGGCGCGCATCGTGCTGCTCTCGGACGGTAAGCAGACCGTTCCGCAGAACCTCGACGACCCACGCGGCGGGTACACCGCAGCGCGGGCAGCCAAGGACAAAGGCGTGCCGATCTCCACGATCTCGTTCGGTACCAGCTACGGCTCGGTCGAAATCGAGGACGAGGCCGGGGTCGAACGGGTGCCGGTACCCGTCGACGATCCGTCCCTGCGTGAGATCGCGGCTCTTTCCGGTGGCAGCTTCTTCACCGCGTCGTCGCTCGAGGATCTCCGCGACGTGTACGACACCCTGGAGGAGCAGATCGGTTTCGAGATCACTCGCGGAGACGCGTCGCGTCCCTGGTTGATTCTCGGGGTCCTGTTCATCTCGTCGGGGTTGGGTTCGGCATTGGTGATGCGGCAACGATTGCCGTGATCGCTGTTATTACTCACCAGTAAGTTTCGCTTTGTCATTCCAGGACGAACAGATAGGTTGCTAGGCATGTCCACACCTGACTTCATCGCGCGATCGGCACTCGTCACCGGAGGTAACCGGGGAATCGGTCTTGCCATTGCCCAGCGGCTCCACGCCGACGGACACAAGGTGGCCGTCACCCACCGCGGATCGGGAGCGCCCGACGGTCTGTTCGGAGTCGTCTGCGACGTCACCGACTCCGCCTCGGTCGACGCGGCCTTCAAGGAGGTCGAGGAGAAGCAGGGACCGGTCGAGGTGCTCGTGGCCAACGCCGGTATCACCGACGACACGCTTCTGATGCGCATGACCGAGGACCAGTTCCAGCGTGTCATCGACGCGAACCTCACCGGAGCCTTCCGCGTCGCCAAGCGCGCCAACCGCGCCATGCTGCGCGCGCGCTGGGGCCGGATGATCTTCCTGAGTTCGGTCGTGGCCATGGCCGGCGGACCGGGGCAGATCAACTACGCGGCGTCCAAGGCGGGCGTCATCGGCATGGCTCGGTCGATCACGAGGGAACTGGGTTCGCGGTCCATCACGGCGAACGTCGTGTCTCCGGGGTTCATCGAAACCGACATGACCGCAGAACTCTCGGACGACTTGCGCAGCAAGGCCAAGGAATTCATTCCGCTTCAGCGTCTGGGTCAGCCCGAGGACGTCGCGGCAGTGGTGAGCTTCCTGGCGGGCCCCGACTCCTCCTACGTGTCCGGTGCCGTGATCCCCGTCGACGGCGGCATGGGCATGGGCCACTGAGAGTCGCTCTCGCACAATACTTTTCAAGTTGGATGTCATCGATTTCATCTCCGAAAGCAAGGAATACAGCACTATGGGCGGATTGCTCGAAGGCAAGACCATTCTCATCACCGGCATCATCACCGACGCCTCGATCGCGTTCCACGCCGCAGCGATGGCGCAGGAGCAGGGCGCCAAGGTGATCATCACCGGCTTCGATCGGCTCCGGCTCATCGACCGCATCGCGCAGCGTCTGCCCAAGGAGGTGCCCCCGGCGATCGAGCTCGACGCCACCAACGAGGAGCACCTTGCCGCCCTGGCGGACCGAGTGCGCGAAGTGGCCCCCGAGGGCATCGACGGAGTTCTCCACTCCATCGCGTTCGCACCCCGCACCCTGATGGGACCGGACGCCAAGCCGTTCCTCGACGGCCCCGGCCCCGATGCCGCGAGAGCATTCGAGATCTCCGCGTGGAGCTACGCATCGCTCGCGCGCGCCGTGCTCCCGGTCATGAACGAGGGCGGCTCCATCGTCGGAATGGACTTCGACCCCCGCACCTCGATGCCGTACTACAACTGGATGGGTGTGGCCAAGGCTGCACTCGAATCGGTCAACCGCTACGTCGCCAGGGAAGTGGGCGCCGCCAAGCGCATCCGATCCAATCTTGTTGCAGCAGGGCCGATCAGAACTCTTGCCGCCAAGGCGATTGCGGGTACCGCGACCGGTGATGCCGCCAAGATGGACCAGCTGAACGTGTACTGGGACGGTGCCGCTCCCATCGGTTGGGACGTCAACGACCCGACCGTCGTCGCGAAGTCCATCGTCGCGTTGCTCTCGGATTGGCTGCCCGGCACCACCGGATCCATCGTGTACGTCGACGGCGGAGCCAGCCACAACACGTACCTGCCCGAGAACATGTGATGCCGCGGTGGGCGGAACCGCACGTGGTTTCGCTCACCGAGAGGTTTCGTTCGCCGATCGGACCCCCGCCGGGGCCGGTCTGCGACGGGGGCACAATGGAAACATGACCACCCCTGGAGACTTCGACGCATTGTTGGTGCTCTCGTTCGGCGGGCCGGAACAGCCCGCCGACGTACGCCCGTTCCTGGAGAACGTCACTCGCGGACGCGGGGTGCCTCCCGAGCGGCTCGATGCCGTCGTCGAGCACTACATGCATTTCGGGGGAGTCTCTCCCATCAACCGGCTCAACCGAGACATCATCGACGCACTCCGCGGCGAATTCGATTCCGCCGGAGTGGATCTGCCGATCTATTTCGGAAACCGCAACTGGCACCCGATGATCGAGGACACCGTCGCGACCATGAAGTCCGACGGAATTACGAACGCCCTCGTGTTTCCCACCTCCGCGTGGGGCGGATACTCCGGCTGCAGGCAGTACCACGAGGACATCGCTCGGGCCCGCGCCGCCGTCGGCGACGATGCGCCCCATCTGCTCAAGATTCGGCAGTACTACGACCACCCGCTGATGGTCGACGCGTTCAGCGACGCCGTGGCAACGGCGCGAGCCTCGCTACCCGAGCAGCACCGCGCCGGTGCGCGTCTGGTGTTCACTGCACACTCCATTCCCTCGGCCGCCGACGCCAACGCCGGCCCGCCCGAGGACGGCGGTCATCTCTACAGCCGTCAGGTGGCCGAGGCCTCGAGGCTCGTCGCGGCCGCGTCGGGCGTCGACGACTACGACCTGGTGTGGCAGTCCCGCTCCGGACCCCCGCAGGTGCCGTGGCTCGACCCCGACATCTGCGATCACCTCGAAGCGCTGTCGGAGAAGTCCGTCGACGCCGTGATCGTGTGTCCGATCGGATTCGTGTCCGACCACCTCGAGGTCGTGTGGGATCTCGACACCGAGGCGGAGGAGAAGGCCGGCGAACTCGGTATGGCCTTCGCTCGCGCGGGCACTCCCGGATCCGACGCGCGTTTCCCGCGGATGATTCGCGAGCTCGTGGACGAATACCGAGTCGGTGGTCGATGCCGCGGCCTCGGCAGTGTGCCCGGCTACGGTTCGACGCTGGACGGCAGTCGCTGCGCCGTCGGGTGCTGTGAGCAGCCCACCCGGCCGTCCAGGCCCGCCGCTGCCACGTCGTGAACGTATCCGCCTGACACCCCGCTGCCGAGGGGGTGTCAGGCGGAATGCATCGCCGCTTCGATGCTCGTCGCGACCGCGATGGTGCGCGCGGTACGCACCGCAGCCCACAGCGGTCGAACGAGCTCTTCCCGTGCTGCGGCTGCCGACGCGGTCGGTGCCTCCGACGGAGCCGATCCCGCTGCGACCGTCAGGATGGCGGCGACTCGATCCGCCGATTCGAGGACGCGGAACGCTCTGTCGGACATGTCGGCCGGGTAGCGATGCCGTGCCGCGTCGGCGATCAGTGCGGCGATACGGGTGCGCGGATCGGTGTCGAGGGTTCGGGTGGGTAGCGACTGCATCTGCGCGAGCGCCTCCGCCGCGCCGCGCACGGCCTCACGCATCTCGTACTCGGCCTCACCCAGGCCCTGATCCCGACGACCGTGCTCGGGGACGACGATCGAATACACGGTCCAGCGCAACACATCCGGTCCCTCCACGACGGGCACCACACCGATGCCGGCGTTACCCGAGGTCCCGATCACCACCGCCTGACCGGTGCCGAGAGCAGCTCGTGAGAAGTCCGTGTTCGCAGGGAGGCCGCTCACCGCGCCGGGAGCGGGCAGAACGAGCTTGACCCGATCGTCCCCGGCCGCGGGCGTCGACGCAGTGGCAGCCGCTCGGATCGCGTGCAGCAAGCCTGCGATCCCATCGGCGTAGCCGGGGTACTGCAGCCCGAAATCGGTGGCCGCGTCCGCATCGCCCGCACCCACGAGATGCATCGGTGCCCACTCGGACATGGCGTCGATGACATCGTCGGGCGAGCTGGCACCGGCCAGCCAGGAACCGGCCCACAGGGCGAGACTCGTACTGGAGGAACACACGACTCACGAGCATAGGTCGGCGTGGCGAACCGTGCTCGGGACGCCGGTGTCGCTAGCGTTGGTCGCCGTGAACGACATGTACGGCGGAGACATTCTCAAAGGGCACAGTCGCATGCGGAAGGTTCCGGCACCGGAGGTGTCGGCCGAGCGGGGACTGGTGGTCGAAGACGCCGGTACCGGGTATTGCGGTGCGGTGGTCGGCTTCGAGCGCACCTACGACGGAGATTTCGTCCGGCTCGAGGACGGTGCCCGCACGACGCGGCTGTTCGCCCTGCGCGAGGCAGCGTTCTTGATCGACGGACGTCGGGTCACCCTGGTTCGACCCAAGCCTGCGGCGGCAGCGGCGGCACCGACGCGTTCCGCGTCCGGCTCGACCAAAGTCGAGGGACTGCGCGCCCGCACCGCCCGTGCCAGCCGCATCTGGGTCGAGGGCGTGCACGACGCGGCCCTGGTGGAAAGTGTGTGGGGACACGATCTTCGGGTGGAGGGCGTGGTCGTCGAGCATCTCGAGGGTCTGGACAATCTGGGGGAGCGGTTGGCGGACTTCGGTCCTGGCCCCGGCCGTCGCGTCGGAGTGCTGGTGGACCATTTGGTGACCGGGTCCAAGGAGTCGAAGTTGACGAGGTCGCTGGGCGAGCACGTTCTGGTCACCGGTCATCCGTTCATCGACGTCTGGGAGGCGGTCAAGCCGGCTGCTGTCGGCATCGATGCCTGGCCGAAGATTCCGCGGGGCGAGGATTGGAAGACCGGGATCTGCCGAGAGCTGGGGTGGGGGAGTCCGCGAGAGGGATGGCGTCGGGTGTATTCGTCGGTGTCGAGCTTTCGGGATCTCGAGGCACCGTTGATCGGCGCTGTCGAACAATTGGTCGACTTCGTGACCGAGCAGCCATCCTGAGCAGCTGATCCACCGCCGGATGTCCGATTCGTGATTGGATGGAGGCTGTGGCAGCGATCATTTGGCTCATAGCGGCAGTGGTTCTCGCCGGTGCCGAGGCACTGACGGGCGACTTCTTTCTTCTGATGATCGCCGGCGGCGCGCTCGGCACTGCTGGGGTCTCTGCTCTGACAGATTTTCCGGTGTGGGCCGATGCGATCGTCTTCGGTGTTCTGTCGTTGGCACTGGTTCTCGGTTTGCGCCCGATTCTGTTGCGACGCTTCGCGACTCCGCCCGATACTCCGATGGGTATGGCCGCACTCACCGGCAAGAGTGCGGTCGTTCTCGAACAGGTCACTGCCCACGAAGGCCAGATCAAGCTCGGTGGTGAGGTGTGGACCGCTCGTCCACTCGACGAGACCGAGGTCTATGCCCCTGGCACCACCGTGACCGTGATGGAAATAGACGGCGCAACCGCCGTCGTATGGAAGGGACCGTAGCCAGTGGAAGCACTCATCGCACTGGCTGTCATCGTCGCGTTCGTCGCGGTGTTGATGGCCAAGTCCATCTCGATCGTCCCGCAAGCCGAGGCCGCCGTGATCGAACGGCTGGGCCGTTACACCCGTACCGTGTCCGGGCAGCTCACGTTTCTCGTTCCGTTCGTCGATCGCATCCGTGCGAAGGTCGACCTGCGTGAGCGGGTCGTGTCGTTCCCCCCTCAGCCGGTGATCACCAAGGACAACCTGACCGTGTCGATCGACACCGTCGTGTACTTCCAGGTGACGAACCCGCAGTCGGCCGTGTACGAGATCAACAACTACATCGTCGGCGTCGAGCAGTTGACCACCACCACGCTGCGTAACGTCGTCGGCGGAATGACGCTGGAAGAGACTCTGACGTCGCGTGATTCGATCAACGGTCAACTTCGCGTCGTGCTGGACGAGGCAACCGGCCGTTGGGGCCTGCGAGTGGCCCGAGTGGAGCTCAAGAGCATCGATCCGCCGCCCTCGATCCAGGAATCGATGGAGAAGCAGATGAAGGCCGATCGCGAGAAGCGAGCGACCATCCTCACCGCCGAAGGTCATCGTGAATCGGCGATCAAGACGGCCGAGGGCGACAAGCAGAGTCGAATTCTTGCAGCCGAGGGTGGCAAGCAGGCATCCATTCTCACCGCCGAGGGTGAGCGGCAGTCGCGCATCCTGCGGGCACAGGGTGATCGAGCTGCGAAGTATCTCGAAGCTCAGGGCCAGGCCAAAGCCATCGAGAAGGTGTTCGGTGCCATCAAGGCCGGCAAGCCGACGCCCGAGTTGCTGGCGTACCAGTACATGCAGACGCTGCCGCAGATGGCGCAGGGCGATGCGAACAAGGTGTGGATGATTCCTAGCGATTTCGGCGATGCGCTCAAGGGCTTCGCCAAGACGCTCGGTGCGCCCGGCGAGGACGGTGTGTTCCGCTACGAGCCCAACGAGTCGGCCGGCAACGAGCCCAAGCCCGAGGACGACTCGGACGAGGTGGCCGAATGGTTCGAGACCAAGACCGATCCGGCGGTCGCCGAGGCGGTCAAGGCTGCAGAAGCAGTGGCACGCAAGCCGGTAGACACCTCGTTGGCTGCGTCGCCCGAACTGTCGAAGGGTTTCGACGTCGGCGCCTTGGCGGCGTCGCCGGAGGCGGAGCCGGAACAGCGCTGAGGTCTGCCTCGGTCAGCTGATCAAGGCGGTTCCGACGCCGGCAGCGGCGAGGGCCCACAGCACGCTGGCGAAGGTGCCGATGATGAACTGTTCGGAGGCATGGGATTCGCGCAGTTCGGGATAGCGCGCGAGTCCCTTGACTGCCAGCACGATGGCGATCCCTTCCGGCCAGCCGGCGAGGATCGACACGGCGACGGCCACGCGTTCGAGGATGCCGATGGTCAGTCCACCACGAAGCGGCTCGACCGGATTTTCTCCGGTCGAGTCGTTCTGTCGTCGTGCGACACGAAACACAGTGGGTACCACTGCTGTTCCACCGAGGGCGGCAGCGGCGACGCTCAGGACGACTCCGATGGCATGGCCGAGACCGTAGGCCGGTCCGGCCACCGTGGCCAGGACTGCCGCTGCTGCGAGCAGACTCGACGCGGCCACGGTCGGCAACCATCGGCGAATTCCGGTCCCGGCGGGGACGGTGGCGGCAACTGCGGCCAGTGCGAGTAGCACCAGGGTTGCGACGATCATGGCCGATGGGTTTTCGTCGTGTTCGCGGCGTCGAGCAATCGAGTCGCCAGGGTGCGGCCCGCGTTCTCGACGTGCCAGCCGGCTACCGAGAGTCGTTGCGACATGGCTTGTTTGCTGATCTTCAATCGTTCGGCCGCGTCGGTCTGCGACAACCCTCGTGCCATGAGTTCGACCGCTTCTCGGCCCTGGTCCGAGCGTCTGATGACGAGCAGCGCAACCAACGTCGATGCGGTTTCCGCATCCTCGGCGGCAGCGGCGTCGGGTCCGCTGACGGCGAGTGCGGCCGGGGCGTTCTTGGCTCTGGTCACGGCGTCTCGGGCTGCCTCGAACGCCGGTCCGCGGCCGGCGCGCGTCGTCTCGGGTAGCGGGAGTTCGACGGAACCGACGCCGACGCCGACGCTCCAGTGCGGGGTCGAGACCAGTTCGAGGGCGATCGAGACGACAGTGGCGGCGTCCTCGCACACTGCTTGCACTTCGTCCCCTGCGGTGCGCTCGAAGGGCCGGATCAGTTCGTGGTCGCGATAGTGATCGAGCAGTTCGGGCACGCGATCGATGTCGCGTCTACTGCGTCGCTGGTCCACGGTCAGTACGAACATCTGGACAAGGCTAGATCGTTGATGTAATCAAGTCAAGCTTCAAGGCTTGATTCGTCGGAATCAAGGTTCCCGACCTGTCGACCGCCGACGGGTGCAGGCACGGACCGCGAACCGCGCGAGAGACGCCAATCCACGACCAGCCCACTCAGACCGATCGCGATACAGACCGCAGACAACACCAGCAGCGCCGGATGCGTCTCGCCTCCGATCGCTCCGCCGATCACGACGATTCCGAGAGTGCCCGGCAGCATCCCGACGGCCGTCGCCAGCGCGAACGGGACGGGCCGGACCGCCGACACACCACACGCGTAGTTCACCACCGAGAACGGCACCGGCGCAATCAGGCGCAGAGAGCCGACGGCCAGCCAGCCTCGTCGCCGCAAACTCTCGTCCACCGAATCCAGGACCGAATGGGACATCCGCGCTGCCACGGCGTCGCGGCCGATCGCGCGGACCAACAGCAACGCCAGAATCGCGCTGACCGTCGACGCGCCGATGGTGACCGCCAGACCGGTCAGGGGCCCGAACAGAACTCCTGCACTGAGCGTGAACAGGGTTCTCGGGACGGGCGCGACGGTCACGATCGCGTGCACGGCGAAGAACACGAGCGGGAACGCCGGGCCGACGGAGACGCCCCAATCACGAATCTGTTCGACACTCGGATGGGGCGCGAACACCGCCACGAGAGCGAAGACGGCAACAACCGCCAGCAGCGCGATCAGTCGAACGTCACGCAGGTGCCGGGTCACGAGAGACCAGCGTACCGGCGCGAGACGACACCTCGGGGTTTCGGCGAGTTCGAGAGGGGAGCGTCACGACCGAACGTGAGGTGATCCTCACGATAACCTGCAATGCGGTGGGGTTAGCATCACTTCAAGTCGGGCTCAGTACTACCCGCCGAACCGAGGGAGCAGCACACGTGTCCATCGCGTCGCACGAAGATGCCGCACGCAGCGCTCATGCGGCCTGGCAGAAGGCAGTGGCCGGTGTTCTGGCCAAATCTCGTCGGGTCGAGGTGGCCGATCTGCCCGCCGACGCCGAACGTCTACTCGATTCCACGACGTACGACGGGATCACCGTGTCCCCGCTCTACACCGCATTCGACGAGCGCCCGGAAGGTCCGCTACCCGGCCGATTCCCCTACCTGCGGGGACGTGACCCGCACCGCGACGTCAACGCGGGCTGGAAGGTGTGCACCCGCCACGGTTCGGTCCGCGGTGACGGTGCCGACGACGCCTCCACACTCAATACGCAGATACTCGATTCGCTCTCCAACGGCACCAGTGCCCTGTGGTTGACGGTCGGTGCCGGTGGTGTCGATCCGACTGCTCTGCCCGAGGTTCTGAGTGGTGTGTTTCTCGAGCTCGCCCCGCTGACGCTCGATGCGCGCGGGGATGTTCGCGCAGCGGCAGCCGCGGTGTTCGGGGTGCTCGATTCGGCCGAGGTCGACGAGCGCGCCGCAGTGGACATCCGGCTCGGCGTGTCCACTCTCACAGCCGGATTGGGCGGAACCGAGTCGATAGAGATGGCCGAGGCACTCGAGTTGGCTCGCGAGTCGATCGGTCGTGCCGAGACGGTTCGTACGATCACGGTCGACGGCACCGTGTTCCACAACCTCGGTGGCGGCGATGCACAGGAGCTCGGTGCGGCGATCGCCGCAGGTCTCGAGTACGTGCGGTCCATGACCGATGCCGGTATCGGCATCTCGGATGCTCTGCGCCAGATCGAGTTTCGATTGGCCGCCACCGACGATCAGTTCCAGACCATCGCCAAGTTCCGGGCCGCTCGCACGCTGTGGGCGCGCATCGCGCAGGTGTGCGGAGCGCCGGACGCCGGCGACGCTCCTCAGCATGCGGTGACCTCGGAAGCGATGATGTCGCAGCGGGATCCGTGGGTGAACATGCTGCGGACCACGCTCGCCTCGTTCGGAGCGGGAGTCGGCGGTGCCGATTCGGTGACCGTGCTCCCGTTCGATGCGGCACTCGACGGTGGCGCAGCCGGGGTGTCGAAGACGTTCGCGGCCCGCATCGCCCGAAACACCCAGCTGCTCCTGCTCGAAGAAGCGCATCTCGGCCGCGTTCTGGATCCGGGTGCCGGGTCCTGGTACATCGAAGAACTGACGGCAGCGGTCGCAGCGAAGGCCTGGGAGTTCTTCCAGACCGTCGAAGCGTCGGGTGGATTCCGAGCCGCCGTCGACGACGGTTCGCTCGTGGCTGCGATCGAGAAGACTCGCGCCGAACGAGATTCCGACATCGCCCATCGAGTGACTCCACTGACCGGTGTCAACGAATTTCCCAATCTGGCCGAGGCACCACTGACTCCCCAGCAGACCGAACAGCAGGGCTCGGCCACCGTGTATCGCTACGGCCGGGCGTTCGAGTCCCTCCGTGACCGTTCCGATGTTTTTCTGGCCGAGCACGATGCGCGCCCCACCGTCCTCCTGGTACCGCTGGGCAGCGTCGCCGAACACAACGTCCGAACGACGTTCGCGTCGAATCTCTTGGCGTCGGGCGGAATCGAGGCCGTCAATCCCGGCCCCCTGACCGTCGACGGAATCGCCGGATCGGTCGAGACGTCCGGAGCTCACACAGCGGTGGTGTGCGGAACCGACAAGAGATACGCCGACGAGGCAGCCACTGCCGTGGATGCACTGCGGGCCGCAGGCGTCACGCAGGTGCTGCTCGCCGGCCCCGAGAAGATCTTCGCCGGCATCGAGGGCACCACGCGTCCCGATGGATTCCTGACCGCGAAGGTCGACGCCGTCGCAGTGCTGACCGAACTTCTCGACACCCTGGGAGCCTGAGATGAGCGAGCCTGACATGAACAACGACGAGCGCCGAATCTCGCACACCATCGGAAGTTTCGCCGAGGTGCCACTGGTCGATCCCGACGAGCCGACTCCGCCGCCGCCGTCGACCGAGGACGTCACCGCCCATGTGCAGCAGGGCGCGAAGGCCAACTTCTACACACCCGAGCAGGTGGTGTGGTCCACCCCCGAGGGCATCGACGTCAAGCCGGTGTTCACCGAGGCCGACCGCGCAGCCGCCGAGGCCGAGGGCTACCCACTGCACAGCTACCCGGGTGCCCCGCCGTTTCTCCGCGGGCCGTACCCCACGATGTACGTCAACCAGCCGTGGACGATCCGCCAGTACGCCGGCTTCTCCACCGCGGCCGAGTCCAACGCGTTCTATCGCCGTAACCTGGCGGCCGGCCAGAAGGGTCTGTCGGTCGCGTTCGACCTGGCCACCCACCGCGGCTACGACTCCGATCACCCGCGGGTGCAGGGCGACGTCGGAATGGCCGGAGTCGCCATCGATTCCATCTACGACATGCGGCAACTGTTCGACGGCATCGACCTCGGTAGCGTCTCGGTCTCGATGACCATGAACGGTGCGGTGCTGCCGATCCTGGCGCTGTACGTCGCGGCCGCCGAGGAGCAGGGCGTCGGGCCGGAGAAGCTCGCCGGCACCATTCAGAACGACATTCTCAAAGAGTTCATGGTGCGCAACACCTACATCTATCCGCCGAAGCCGTCGATGCGCATCATCTCGGACATCTTCGCGTACACCAGCGAGAAGATGCCCAAGTACAACTCGATCTCCATCTCCGGCTACCACATCCAAGAGGCCGGTGCCACAGCCGATCTCGAACTGGCCTACACCCTCGCGGACGGTGTCGAGTACATCCGGGCCGGTCTGGATGCTGGCATGGACATCGATACGTTCGCGCCGCGACTGTCGTTCTTCTGGGCCATCGGAATGAACTTCTTCATGGAGGTCGCCAAGCTGCGGGCCGGGCGTCTGCTGTGGGCCGAGCTCGTCCAGCAGTTCGAGCCCAAGAGCGCCAAATCCCGTTCGCTGCGCACTCATTCGCAGACGTCGGGTTGGTCGCTGACGGCACAGGACGTGTTCAACAACGTCGCCCGCACCTGTGTGGAGGCGATGGCGGCAACCCAGGGTCACACCCAGTCGCTGCACACCAACGCCCTCGACGAGGCACTCGCCCTGCCGACGGACTTCTCGGCGCGGATCGCCCGCAACACCCAGCTGCTCATCGCTCAGGAGTCCAACACCGTTCGCCCGATCGATCCGTGGGGCGGCTCGCACTACGTCGAGTGGCTCACCCATCAGCTCGCGAATCGGGCCCGGGCACACATCGCCGAGGTCGAGGAAGCGGGCGGAATGGCTCAGGCCATCGGCGAGGGCATCCCCAAGCTGCGCATCGAGGAGGCGGCGGCCCGCACCCAGGCGCGCATCGACTCCGGCCGTCAGCCCCTGGTGGGCGTCAACAAGTACGTGCCCGACGAGCCCGACACCATCGAGGTCCTCAAGGTCGAGAACTCCAAGGTTCGGCGTGAGCAGATCGAGAAGCTCGAGCGGCTGCGGGCCGAGCGGGACACCGCAGAGGTCGAGGCCGCCCTGGCGAATCTGACCAGAGCTGCGGCGTCGGATCAGCCGGGGATGGAGAACAATCTGCTCGCCCTCGCCATCGACGCGGCACGCAAGATGGCCACCGTCGGCGAGATCTCCGACGCGCTCGAGAAGGTCTACGGGCGCCATCAGGCCGAAATCCGGACAATCAGTGGTGTGTACCGCGACGAGGCAGGCAAATCCGAGAACATCACCCGCGCCACCGCGCTGGTCGAGCAGTTCGCCGAGGACGAGGGCCGTCGGCCTCGCGTCCTGGTGTGCAAGATGGGTCAGGACGGGCACGACCGTGGTCAGAAGGTCATCGCCACGGCGTTCGCGGACATCGGCTTCGACGTGGACGTCGGCCCGCTGTTCCAGACCCCCGAGGAGGTGGCCCGCCAGGCCGCCGACAACGACGTTCACGTCGTGGGTGTGTCGTCGCTGGCAGCAGGTCATCTGACGCTGGTGCCCGCCCTGCGACGGGCCTTGGCCGACGTCGGCCGCGAGGACATCATGATCGTCGTCGGTGGCGTCATTCCGCCCGGCGATTTCGACGAGCTCTACGCGGCGGGTGCCGCGGCGATCTTCCCTCCGGGCACCGTCATCGCCGACGCAGCGATCGGCCTGGTGGAGAAGCTGTCCGTTGCGCTCGGGCACGCACCACGCGAGGCCAACGCCTGAGTATGGGTTCTCCGAACGACAACACGAGTTCCCCGACCGGAGCAGCGGCGCCGAGAGGCCGAACCATCGACATCGATGCGGTGGCCGACGCGGTCCGAGCGAACGAGAGATCCGGGCTGGCGCGTGCCATCACCCTGGTCGAGTCCACCCGATCGGATCATCGAGACCTGGCTCAGCAGTTGCTACTTCGGGTTCTTCCCGATGCGGGTGGTTCCCATCGCGTGGGAATCACCGGCGTGCCGGGGGTCGGCAAATCGACCTTCATCGACGCGCTCGGAATGCGGTTGATCGAGAAGGGGCACCGGGTCGCCGTGCTGGCCGTCGATCCGTCGTCGACGCGGACCGGTGGTTCCATCCTGGGTGACAAGACCCGGATGTCGCGTCTCGCGGTGCAGGAGAACGCATACATTCGGCCGTCTCCGACGTCGGGAACCCTGGGCGGGGTCGCACGTGCGACGAGGGAGACGATCGTGCTCCTCGAAGCGGCAGGCTTCGACGTCATTCTGGTGGAGACGGTGGGCGTCGGGCAGTCCGAGGTGACGGTCGCGAACATGGTCGACTGCTTCACGTTCCTGACGCTCGCGCGCACCGGAGATCAGTTGCAGGGCATCAAGAAGGGCGTTCTCGAACTCGCCGATCTGGTGGCCGTCAACAAGGCCGACGGCAAGCATGCGACCGACGCGAAGAACGCGGCGCGGGAATTGGCGGGCGCGCTGCGGCTGATCTATCCGCACGACGCGATCTGGAAGCCCCCGGTGTTGACGATGAGTGCCATCGAGGGCACCGGACTCGACGAGTACTGGGACACAGTGCTGCGCCATCAGCAAGTGCTGGATGACGCAGGCGAATTCGCAGAGAAGCGTCGCAAGCAGCAGGTCGATTGGACGTGGACGATGGTCAACGATCAACTGTTGCGAAGGCTGGCGCAGAATCCCTCCGTCAAGGCCATCCGCGGCGACGTCGAAGCCCGGGTACGCGACGGTTCTCTGACTGCCGCGCTGGCCGCCCAGGAGCTACTCGACGCCTTCGATTCCTGAATCTGCCTCGGCGACCGGGACCGCGGGATAGAGCCGGGCGGCGAGCGCTCCGACCCGTTCGATCAGTCGGTCGAAGAATGCCTCGGGATCGGTGTGCACGGCGATCGCCGCATTGGGGGCCTTGCCCCACATGCCGCGCCAGTCCGCGACGGTCGTTCCCCGCGTGAGGGTTCCGACGAGTTCGACGTCGACGGTCGCACGTCGATACTCGGCGATGTCCGGTTGCAGTGCCACCGCCGCCGCGAAGGGATCGTGCATGTGCGCCAGGAAACCCTGATCGTGATCGCGATGGAACTCCATGTAGAACCGCACCGCGTCGGAGAAGTGCCGCACGATGGGGTTCGACGCGATCGATCGAACACCCGGTGCGTCGTCGGTGGAGATCGACTCCACCGGAAGGCTTTCCACTCGCGCGGCCAGTCGACCGACGTGTTCGGGGGTCATTTCGATGGTCTCGGTGATGTCGAGCGCGCAGACGATGGGATGGCGTTCCGGCGGTAGTCCGGAGAAGGCCGCGAACACTTCTGCGGCGGCCTCGGGGTCGACGGCAATGTTCCATTCGCTGGTCGGTGTCGTGTTGCCCTGGTGCTGAAATGCGCCGCCCATCAACACCAGTCGCTTCAGCAGTCGAGGTAGCTCGGGATCCCGACGGATCGCGAGAGCGAGATTGGTCAGCGGACCGGTGACCAGCCCGGTGATCTCGCCCGGTCGCGAACGAACCAGCTCCACCCACATCGTGGTGGCGTCCCGGTCGGACAGCGGCCGCGTCGACACCGGAAGCTCCGCGTACCCGATACCTTGCGGGCCGTGGGTGTCCTCGGTTGTCATCAGCGGTGCGACGAGGGGTACCTGTGCGCCGAGCGAGACCTCGACATCGCCCGCGCGGCACAGGTCGAGCCAGGCGAGATTGTTCGCGGCAACCTGGTTCACCGGCACATTGCCCGCAGTGGATGCGATGCCGAGGATCTCGGCATCCTCGCTGGCCAGCAGGTACAGCAAGGCGAGAGAATCGTCGATTCCGGTGTCCACGTCGACTATCAAGGGGACGGTCACGACGCCACCTCCGTCGTCGGGGTGTGCCGCACCGGGAAGTTGACCGATCGCGCGATGAAGCACTTCGACGACGCGGACGCGTGCAGTTTCTCGGCGCGCGGCACCATCGACGGGTCCACGACGGTCACGACCGGAGCCAGGGTGACCTCGACGAACTGACCCGAACCGTCGGATTGCTCGGTCATCACTCCGGTGGGGGAGTCGGTGTAGTCGGTGACGACCACTCCCGATGCAGCGGCGAGCCCGAGGTACCACAGCATGTGGCAACTGGACAGCGAGGCGACGAGCATCTCCTCGGGATTCCAGCGTTCGGGATTGCCGCGAAAGCTCGGATCGGAGCTCGCGTGGAGGTCGGGTTTCCCTGGTGCCGAGACGATGTGATCGCGGTCGTAGGCTGCGGCACCGGTGGTACCGGCGCCGCGGTTGCCCGTCCAGTTCAGCGTGAGTCCGTAGTTGTGGTTCGGCACGGGTCCATCGTGCCAGTACCCGCCCGTCCGGTGACAATCCGCCGCGGAGGCAGCTGTCCGCATTGACCGTAATGCCTCGATTGCCAAGGTGCTGTGGCACATTCGCCGTTGCACCCGTTCACCTGGGCATTCGTCGAGGTGTGTGCATCGATCTGCACCGCGGTCGTTTGAAAACGAATCGTTTGTCTGGCTAACGTTGAACGAATGACATCAGCGCCCAGTCTCGAACCCAGCCGAGAACAGGCCACGTGGGGACGCCGCCACGTCCAGCATCTTCGCCGCGACGCGTTCTCGAAACGGATGCGCACCAAGCCTGCGCTCTCGGAGGAGAGCATCACTGTCGTCGATCAGCCGATGCTCAAGCGCGCCGTCTCGGCAGCTGCTCTCGGCAACACGATGGAGTGGTTCGACTTCGGCGTGTACGGCTACCTGGCCGCGACGTTGGGCAAGGTGTTCTACCCCGACGCGACACCGGCGGTGCAGCTCATCTCGACGTTCGCCACGTTCGCGGCAGCGTTCGTCGTTCGTCCGCTCGGAGGTCTGTTCTTCGGACCGCTCGGGGACCGAATCGGGCGGCAGAAGGTGTTGGCCGCCACCATGATCATGATGGCGATCGGCACGCTTGCCGTCGGCCTCATCCCCAGTTACGCGACCATCGGTATCTGGGCACCGATTCTTCTTCTCGTCGCACGTTTGGTCCAAGGATTCTCGACCGGCGGCGAGTACGGCGGTGCCACCACGTTCATCGCCGAATACTCACCGGACAAGCGGCGCGGCTTCCTCGGTAGCTGGCTCGATTTCGGCACCTTCGTCGGTTACGCCATGGGCTCGGGCCTGGTGACGATCCTCAACGCGGTGTTGGGCGACGCCACGATGGTCGAATGGGGTTGGCGCATACCGTTCTTCGTCGCAGGCCCGATGGGTCTGATCGGGCTGTACCTGCGACTCAAGCTGGAAGACACGCCCGCGTTCCGCAAACAACTCGACGAACACGACAACAAGGTCAAGGCGCAGGAGAGCGGTCGGAGGTCGATCGGAAAGATCTTCACCGATCATTGGCGGGCGCTGTTGATCTGCATGGGAATCGTGTTGCTGTACAACGTGACCAATTACATGGTGACGTCGTACCTACCCACGTACTTCACCGAGGTCGTCGGCCGCAGTCAACTCAGTGCGGACTTGCTCGTCCTGTCGGCGATGGTCGTCGTGGTGAGCGTCATCGTGGGTGTCGGCAGGCTCACCGACCGAATCGGACGCAAACCGGTGTTCGTCTTCGGTGCCGTCGGGCAGATCGTTCTCGCCGTACCCTGCTTCTTGTTGCTGCGTAGCAGCGGGTGGCTGGGGCCGTTGATCGCATGCTTGCTGCTCGGCCTCGTTCTGGCCTGTTTCGCGGCGCCGAGCGCATCGACGCTACCGGCCCTGTTTCCGACCCGGATTCGCTACGCGGCGCTGTCGATCGGCTTCAACCTGTCGGTGTCGATCTTCGGAGGTACGACGCCACTGGTCACCTCCGCGTTGGTCAGCGCAACGGGTAGCCCGATGATCCCTGCGTACTACCTCGTCGTGAGCGGTCTCGTCGGCCTCGTCGCCGTCGGATTTCTGCGTGAGTCTGCCACCCAGCCTCTGGACGGCTCACCGCCACAGGTCGACTCGACCGAGGAAGCCAAGGAGCTCTACTCCGAGGTCTCCTCGGCCTCCGCGCGGTCGTAGCGGCCGTCGATCAGTTCCGCTTGGCCCAGATCTCCATTCCGGCCGCATTGAGACGGTCCACGAGGACGTCGCCGATCGCAGTGGCGGGAGTGAGCACTCCGCTGGCCTTCGGCAGGGCGTCGCCGCCGTATACGAGTGCGAGTGCCGACTCGGCCAGCATGATCGCGGTGGCCTTGTAGCCGGGGTCTCCCGACGCCTTGACCCGGGCCCGGTAGCGAGCCCCCGACATGGTGAGGGTGTACAGGTCGACCGTGAAATGTCCCTTCTCGCGGGCTTTTTCACTGGGGCCGGTGCCCGGCTTGGGCAGAATGCGATCGAGCACCTTGGCCGGAAGCACAGTCATGGCGGACACGCCGACGAAGAGCCCCGCGGACAGCGCACCGGCGAGGACGGGGCTGGCGAACGACGAGCCGACACTCATCACCTCGCTGTAGCGGAACTGCTTTCCGTAGGCCCAGTCGCGAAGTGCGTTGGTCCGCCGGACGACTCGCGTGTTGTACGAGGCCATCACGAAGGGGGCTTTCCAGCCACGCAGGCTCGGGTCGATCTTCTTGCCGTCGATCAGCACGGTGTCGAGTTGGCGACCGAGTTGCGGCTCGAGGCCGCGATCGGGACTGAGCGAGTACGGCCGCGCGGCGATGCGTCGGGCCCGCTTGTCCTTCTTCATCGCCTCGATCTGCCCACGCAGCGAGTCGATGGTGCCGCCGCTGACCCCACCGGACATCGACGTGACCACCAGGGTCGTGTCGGTCAGCTCACCGGCGTTGTCCGCGGTCACGGCCTCGTACAGGGCGTGTACGCCGATGTCGGACGGGATGGAATCGAAGCCGCACGAGTGGACGATGCGGGCCCCGGTGCGCTGAGCGATCTCGTGGTTGGTATCGATGCTCTCGCGGGCGAACAGGACCTCGCCCGTGAGGTCGACGTAGTCCGTCCCGGCCTCTGCGCATGCCGTTGCCAGTTCCAAGCCGTACTTGGCGTACGGACCGACCGTGGTGATGACGACTCGGGTCGATCGGGCCATGGCCTCGAGCGATGCGACGTCGGTGGCGTCGGCCTCGAGAACAGACCACTGCTGAGCCCTGGAGCCCAGTTCCTTCCTGGCGGCCTCCACCCGCGCCGTCGAGCGCCCGGCAAGGGCGATCCGGGTGTCTGCCGGCGCGTGCTCGGCGAGGTATTTCGCCGTCAATTTCCCGACGAAGCCGGTGACGCCGTAGACGACGATGTCGTGAGTGCGATCGGGGGAGTCGGATGCAGGCGAGTTCATACCAGCGACACTAACGCGGGTCACCCCGGCGAGTCGACGCGCCGTCAGTTCGTCCAGGTGTGCACGGGTTCTCCGGCATTCATGAGGGTGACGTAATCACCGAGCATTCCCGCAAGCGCTCTATCGCGCTTCTCACCGGCGCGTTCGCGGGCGACGACGGCGTTGCGCTGCCACACCGAGCCGGACTGCTTGGCCAGGCACCGCGCTTCGATCACCCCGAGATAGCGGTCGCGGACCGTCGCGTCCACGCCGTAGGCGGCGAGCCCGGCGTCGGCCAGTGGCAGCAGCCGACGCAACACCAGTTCCTGCGGACTCACCCAGCCCACCTCGGGCCAGTAGAGCATCGAATCGAACCCGCCGCGGGCCGCAGAGTGCACGTTCTCCTCGGCGGCGTCGAACGACATCTGGGACCACAGCGGGCGGTCTGCATCGGCCAGTGCGCGGACGGTTCCGTAGTAGAACGCCGCGTCGGCGAGAGTGTCCACCACCGACGGTCCGGCCGGGAGTACACGATTTTCGAGCCTGATGTGGTGGCCGTCGCCGGACCGGTCGTAGATCGGCCGGTTCCACCGGTAGACGGTTCCGTTGTGCATGCGCAGTTCGGACAGCGACGGTGTCTTGCCCTCGGCCAGCGCAGCCTTGGGGTCCTCCTCGCTGCAGACGGGAAGCAACGCAGGGAAGTAGCGCGAATTCTCCTCGAACAGATCGAAGATCGAGGTGATCCACCGTTCGCCGAACCACACCCGTGGTCGGACTCCCTGATTCTTGAGCTCCTGCGGCCTGGTGTCG
Source organism: Rhodococcus sp. NPDC006774 (assembly GCF_040636045.1). Classification (NCBI taxonomy): domain Bacteria; kingdom Bacillati; phylum Actinomycetota; class Actinomycetes; order Mycobacteriales; family Nocardiaceae; genus Rhodococcus; species Rhodococcus sp. NPDC006774. Next base: position 172,255 of record NZ_JBEYIW010000008.1, read on the forward strand.
GTGGCCTGCTCGAACAACGGAATACGGGTCTCGTGCCACAGCGCGCGACCGGCGAAGAACGGTGAGTTTGCGGCGAGTGCCACCTGTACGCCCGAAAGAGCTTGCGCTGCATTCCAATACGACGCGAACTCGTCCGGAGCCACCTGGAGGTGCAGCTGAACCGACGTGCAGGCCGCCTCGGGCAGGATCGTGTCGGTCACGATGTCGAGGTCCTCGGCCGCAGCGGCACCGGGCAGCCGAACTCCGCCGATCTTCAGTTCGATGTCCTCGCCGCGAGCGGCGAAGATCTGTTGGTTGAGGAGGTCGTAGCGCGGATTCGCCGAGAGCCACCGGTGCTCGAAGTGCTCCTCGTCCAGAGTCGGGAGCATGCCGATCATGGCGAGACGACTACCCGAGGTGCGGGCGCGTTCGTCCGCTGCATTCAGCGATCTGCGCAGGTCCGTCTCCAACTCGGCGATCGAGGCACCGCGCAGTGGCCGAGGGTCGACGTTGATCTCGATGTTGAACTGGCCGAGCTCGGTTTGATAGTCGGGGTCGGCGATGGCGTCGAGCACCGCCGCGTTGGCCATGGACGGCTCCATGTCGTCGTCGACGAGATTGAGCTCGATTTCCATGCCGATCTGGGGTTCACCGACGTGGAAGGTCTCGTCGGCCAACATGACCGCCAGGGCATCGAGACAATCCTGGACCTTCTGGCGGAACTCGTGCCGGTCCTGCCTGGTGAACTTACGGCGCTCGACGTCCTCGCCCATGGTGACCGCCTATCGGTGCGTGAAGAAGGGCCGTTCGCTCACGCGCAACGACTTCGAGTTACGAGTATCGCAGTCCGCGTTCACCGAGGGGGACGCACGCGAAAATCACCAGGGTGACGGCTGGTAGTCCTTGAGGAACGAGCCGTACAGATCGTTTCCGAGCTCTCCCTGCACGATCGGGTCGTACACCCGGGCGGCTCCGTCCACCAGGTCGAGTGGAGCGTGGAAACCTTCGTCGGCGAGCCGCATCTTGGTGGGGTGCGGTCGTTCGTCGGTGATCCAGCCGGTGTCGACGGCGGTCATCAGGATTCCGCTCTCGAGCATCTCCTTCGCGCTGGTGCGCGTCAGCATGTTCAGCGCGGCCTTGGCCATGTTGGTGTGGGGATGCCCCGGCCCCTTGTAGGCGCGGCCGAATTGGCCCTCCATGGCCGAGACGTTCACGACGTACTTGCGTCGTGCCTCCGAGGCCTCCATCGCGGTACGTAGCCGTGAGACCAGGATGAAGGGTGCGACGGAATTGCAGAGCTGGACCTCGAGCAGTTCCACCGGGTCGACCTGCTCGACGGTGTGGATCCAGCTGTTGGTCTCGGCCAGATCGGGTACCAGACCCCCGGCGTCGATGGCGAGCCCGCTCTCGATCCTCTCGGCCGTGACCGAGCCGGCGACCATGGCGAGCGAGGCCACGTCGTCCGCGCTCAGGGCAGCAGTCGATGTGCCGCCGATCGCGGTGGCGGGCAACGAACTCGCCAGCGACGCGGGGTGCGCATCGCTGGTCTTGCCGAACGTGATGCGCTCCGGCCCTGCGCCCTCGGTCAGGGCCGCGGGCAGCGGTTCGGCTTCCGCATCGGCCAGTGCGCTGTAGGAGCCGGGGGAGCGCTTGACGGTCTGTGCGGCGTTGTTGATCAGGATGTCCAGAGGTCCCTCGGCCGCGACGGAATCGGCAAGTGCCACAACCTGAGCCGGATCGCGAAGATCGATACCGACGACGCGCAGACGGTGCAGCCACTGATCGCTGTCGTCCATCGCGGCGAAGCGACGTACGGCATCGTTGGGGAAGCGAGTGGTGATCGTGGTGTGAGCACCGTCGCGGAGCAGTCGAAGTGCGATGTACATGCCGATCTTCGCTCGACCGCCGGTCAGCAACGCCCGCCGTCCGGACAGGTCGGTTCGAGCGTTGCGCTTGCCGCGATTGAGCGTCGCGCACTCCGGGCACAGCTGGTGATAGAACGAGTCGACGTGGGTGTAGCGCTGCTTGCAGATGTAGCACGGACGGGCCTTGATCAGCGTGCCCGCGATGTCTCCCTCGGCGCGGGAGGTGAGGGAAAGGCCTGCGGTCTCGTCGTCGATCCGGTCAGGGGATCCTGTTGCGGTGGCGGCGACGACGGCACGGTCGGCCGCGTTGACGGCGTTGCGCGCCGCGACGCGTCGAGCACGCTTGAGGTCCTTGAACATCGCACCGGAGGCGCGCTGGACAGCGATCGAATCGGGATGGTTCTTGTCCAGCTCTGCGGCCTGCTTCAGCACGCGCAGGCACGTCTCGAGATCGGTTGGGTCGATCGCGTTCATCGTCGGTCTCCTAGCATCGGCCCCTTCGAGCCGAAAGAAGCGAGTGCAGAACGAAAAAGACCCCGATTCCGAAGAATCAGGGTCCGTTTCGTCTGTCTCAACTCAGATCTGTGAAAATCTCTGTCTGGCAACATCTTTCAGACGGTGTCCGAGGGGGGACTTGAACCCCCACGTCCGTTAATAGGACACTAGCACCTCAAGCTAGCGCGTCTGCCATTCCGCCACTCGGACAAGTGCGACCACTGCCGCATATTCTTTTGTTGCTTTCACAGCCGGCCGCTGTGTGCTGCGTAAGATTATCCGACGGGTTCCCGATAACCCAAATCCCCACGTCAGTTCATGCTCGAGGCCGTTTCTCATGGTGCCCGGAGCGGATTCTGGTGGTAGGAACGACGTGTGCCCAACGATGTGAGCAATCCCGGAAAGACAACCGATATCGACGCCACCGTTGCCCTCGACGAAGTCGTGGATCTCGTCAGTTCCCTCATCCGGTTCGACACCTCGAACACGGGGGAGCTCGACACCACGGTCGGCGAGAAGGAATGTGCCGAGTGGGTGGCGAGCAAGCTCGAGGAGGTGGGGTACGAGACGGAGTACGTCGAGTCCGGGGCCCCCGGTCGAGGCAACGTGTTCGCGTGGCTGCGCGGGTCGGACTCCTCTCGCGGAGCGCTGCTGCTCCACGGACACCTGGACGTCGTGCCCGCCGAACCCGCCGACTGGAGCGTGCATCCGTTCTCCGGTGCCGTCGAGGACGGGTACGTGTGGGGCCGGGGAGCAGTGGACATGAAGGACATGGTCGGCATGGCTCTCGCGCTGGCCCGCCAGTTCAAGTCCAACGGAACCGTCCCACCCCGCGACATCCTGTTCGCGTTCCTGGCCGACGAGGAGGCAGGCGGCAAGTACGGATCCCACTGGTTGGTCGACAATCGACCCGATCTGTTCGAGGGCGTCACCGAGGCGGTCGGCGAGGTCGGCGGCTTCTCCCTGACCGTCGCGCGCCCGGACGGCACCGAGAAGCGGCTCTACATGGTCGAGACGGCGGAGAAGAGCCTGGCCTGGATGCGGCTGACGGCAAAGGCTCGGGCCGGGCACGGATCGTTCCTGCACGACGACAACGCCGTGACGTACCTGGCCGAGGCAGTGGCCAAACTGGGCAATCACACGTTCCCGCTGGTGCTCACCGAATCGGTCTCGCAGTTCCTGCAGGCCGTCTCGGAGGAATCGGGTCTCGATTTCGACCCGACGTCACCGGACATCGACGGCACCCTGCTCAAGCTCGGCAGCATCGCGCGCATCGTCGGAGCGACGCTGCGCGACACCGCGAACCCGACGATGCTCTCGGCCGGCTACAAGGCCAACGTGATTCCGCAGACGGCGACGGCAGTGGTGGACTGCCGAGTGTTGCCGGGCCGGCAGGCGGCGTTCGAGAAGGAGGTCGACGAGTTGATCGGCCCGAACGTCGAACGCGAGTGGATCACGAAACTCGAACCGTACGAGACCACCTTCGACGGCGATCTCGTCGATGCGATGAACGACGCCGTCTTGGCACACGACCCGAACGGTCGAACAGTTCCTTACATGCTGTCCGGTGGCACCGATGCAAAAGCGTTCGCGCGCATCGGTATTCGCTGCTTCGGCTTCGCTCCACTGAGGTTGCCACCGGAACTGGATTTCGCGGCGTTGTTTCACGGCATCGACGAACGAGTACCCGTGGAATCGTTGGAGTTCGGTACACAGGTACTCGAACACTTCTTGCTGCACAGCTGATACGAAAGGAACCATCGTGGCGTACAACCCATACGACTCGCTTCCGGACCTCCCGTCCTTCGAGTTGACGTCCGAGGACGTCGAGGACGGCCAGACATTGGCCGCTCAGCAGGTCAGTGGAATCATGGGAGCCGGTGGGCACGACAACTCTCCGCAGCTGTCCTGGTCCGGATTCCCCGAGGGCACCAAGAGCTTCGCCGTCACCGTCTACGACCCAGACGCGCCGACGGCATCCGGCTTCTGGCACTGGGCAGTGGCGAACATCCCCGTCGGGACGACCTCACTGGTGTCCGGCGCGGGCGACGACGGCGGGACCGGGGTTCCCAGCACCGCGGTGACGCTCAAGAACGACGCCGGTCTGTTCCGCTACATCGGTGCGGCTCCGCCCGCAGGCCACGGCCCGCACCGCTACTTCATCGTGGTTCACGCGGTGGACGTCGAACGGCTCGAAGTGGACGAGACGGCCACCCCGGCCTACCTCGGCTTCAATCTGTTCTCGCACGCCATCGGTCGTGCGGTCCTCACCGGCATCTACGAGGCCTGAGATCGATCGTCGGGTGTCGGAAGATTCGTTTCGACACCCGACGGTTCAGGACTGGTTCGCCGAGCCCACCGCATCGCTGATCGTGGCGAACCCGTGTTCCTCCAGCCGAGCCGCCAATCCACGGTGAATGCTCTTGATCCACAGCGGGCCGCCGTAGATGAACCCGGTGTAGCCCTGCACCAGTGACGCGCCCGCGGTGATGCGTTCCCACGCCTGCGCCTCGGTCTCGATACCGCCCACGGAGATCAGCGTCAGACGCGTTCCCACTCGCCAGTACAGACGTCTGAGCACCTCGAGCGAGCGGTCTGCCAGCGGAGCACCGGACAGGCCACCTGCCCCTGCTGCGGCGACCACGTCGGCGTCGGTCCGCAGACCGGCGCGGGAGATCGTCGTGTTGGTGGCCACGATCCCGTCGAGACCGAGTTCGACGGCCAGGTCGGCCACGGCGTCGATGTCCTCGTCGGACAGGTCTGGGGCGATCTTGACCAGTACCGGGACCGTCACCACGGACTGAACCGCCTCCAGGATCGGCCGCAGCGATTCGACGGCCTGAAGGTCACGTAGTCCAGGGGTGTTGGGGGAGCTGACATTGACGACCACGAAGTCCGCCAACGGGCCCAGCAGCCGAGCGCTGGCCGTGTAGTCCGCGGCAGCACCGACCGGCTCCACGATCTTGGTCTTGCCGATGTTGGCACCGATCGGGATACCGGTGCGCCTGGCCCGGACACGCTGGGCGGCGTGCTCGGCACCGTGGTTGTTGAAGCCCATGCGGTTGACGATGGCGCGGTCCTGAGGCAATCGGAACAGCCGAGGCGTCGGATTACCCGGCTGGCTCTGCGCTGTCACGGTGCCGATCTCGGCGAAACCGAATCCGATGGGCCCCCACGCATCGATGCCGTCGGCATTCTTGTCGAAGCCGGCCGCGAGACCGAGCGGAGCCGGGAAGTCGACGCCGAACACCGTCGAGCGCAGTCGCGGATCGTCGACCACGAACATCTTCTCGGCCAGGTAGCGGAGCGGCGGCACCACGGCGACGACGCGGAGCACCCGAAACGCCAGGTGATGAATCCTCTCCGGTGGAACGAGGAACATCAGGCGCAACAGAACTCGGTACAGACGGTCTCCCACGGTCTTCTCTCCGGTCGATCTGGCTCGGTCGAACACATACTGCGGTTTCAACGATCGTGCGGTCGAACAGTACTGCGAAATGCTCAGATTCCGGGCTCGGGGATGTGATGCGCGGTCTTCTTGCGTTTGAGCAACACACGCCTGCTGCCGTCCGTGTACAGCCGAACCCGCGACAGTTCCCAACCGCCGAACTCCGCCTGAATCGCCAGGCGCATCGAGGCCGTCACACGGGTCACATCCGGTGGCAGCCGCAACGGCACGTACTCCCAATCGTCGGACGGAGACACTTCCCAGCCAACGGGCATCTTTGCGCGCCCAGGTGCCGAATTGTCATGCGCGTCCATATGCCTCCTCAGTCCATAACGGTCGTTTCTGCAGGCTCCACTCCTGCCCTATCGGTAGTTCCTGCAGGCTCCACTCCTCGGTCCCTGTAGGTCAACGACCGGCAGCAGGGATCCGCTGCAGTCCGTCACCGGTTGCCGAACCCACGTACAGGTCGCCGGTGTCGGCGTCGACAGCAACCGAATTCGGCTGCCGCACAGTGGCCAACCGCTCGGCCTCGACCGGAATTCCGGTGTCGAGTGTGTACCCGACCACCTCGTTGGACGCGGGAAGCGTCACCCATGCGACACCGGACTGCTCATCGTAGGCGATCGCCCACGGCTGCGACCCGACCGGAAACCGTTGCCGCATCAGCAGGTCGTGCGAAGTGAAGACGAGCAACTCGGTCCCGGTCGAATCGGTGACCAGCAGGCGTCCGAACTCGTCGCTCGTCATCTCCGCGGCACCTTCGCCTGCGCGCAGGGCCACTCCGAGGGTGCCGTCGTCCAGGTTCAGGTCGGTCACCGACGTCTGGCGACGATCGAGAACCGAGACCCCGTTCGGTGTACTGGCCAGAGCATCGGCCGAGGTCACGTTGCCGCCGGAGACCGTGGTGGTGACCTGACCGTTCGTGTCGAGAACGCGGACCGCTCCGGTGTCGTCGCCGACGGCTGTCGTTCCGTCGGGCAGGTCTGCTGCGGACAATGCGTCACCGTCGACAGGCACGTCGGTGCGCTGTCCATCCGCCACGGCGACCCTCGCGACGGCGCCGTCCATGGGCACCAGCACTGTCGAGTCCCGTCCGGCGACGAGTGCTGCTCCCGTGGAGCCCAGATCGACCACCTGGGTCTGCGCCGTGGCTCCGTCGCGGACCAGAGTCACGGTTGTCGATGCGTCGGTCAGCGCCACCAGGGTGCGGGTGGCGGGGTCGAACGTGAGGGCGTCCACGGGCGCGAACGCGCTGACGGTTCCGGCGGGGGTCACGGTCGCCTCGGGGGACTCGGCCGGCGGTCGGGGTTCGACGGAGATGTCTTCGGCGTTCTCGTCGTCACTGGAGCACCCGCCGATCGACAGGACGGTGACGACGGCGAGCGCAGACGCGACTGCCGCTCGAATCGAACGAGCCGACGGTGTTCGCATGAGGCCGAACCTACTTCCTCGAGAAGACGCTGCCTGTGGAGGCGTTGCCACATCTGTACCAGCGCGCAGCGATCTCGGCGAAATCGACCACGCCGGATCGGTTGTCGTCCGATCGCATCCGAGGACGCGGTAGCGTGATCGTCCGAGGTGAGTGCACGACATGGGAGTGGACGTGGGAACCGAGGAAACACACTTCGTCGTCGAGGAAGTGAACGCCGGAACGCATCCGAACGGCTTCGGGCGCACCGACGACGGCCGAGCGTTCGCGTTCCGTGTGCATCGAAGCACCCTGTACGTGGAGATATACCGCGCCGATGTGCAATCTCCTGTGCCGGACCGGTCCGAGGTCGAAGCGGTGGCCGAGCACTCGGTGACCGAGGTCGATCTGACGGACGAGCGCAGCATCGTCGGTGTGGTGCGTGACGCGGTCGCTCATGCGCAGCAGCTGTCCGATACGTCACAGCGGGACACCACAGCAGTACGTGCCTTCTTCAACCGGGTCAATTCCGTGCTGGAGGGTTTCTGACACGGTGGGGAACCACCAACTGTTCGCCCGTGTCCGGATGATCGAACACGTCGACGGGGTGCCGGTAGACCCGGGCCAGCCGCTCGGCGGTCAGCACCTCCCGCGGCGGACCGGTTGCAATCAGTTCACCCGAGTCCAGGATCGCGACGCGGTCGGCGTAGGCCGCCGCGAGGCCGAGATCGTGCAGCACGACGACCACCGCACGGCCCGCGGCAGCGAGTGAGCGCACCACGGCCATCACCGACTCCTGATGGCCCAGGTCGAGAGCGGCAGTGGGCTCGTCCAGCATGATCGTCGCGGTGTCCTGGGCCACGACGCGCGCCAGCGCAACCCGGGCCTGCTCGCCACCGGAGAGCGACGCGAACGGTCGGTGCGAGAAGTCCGCTACGTCGCACGCGGACATGGCTGCGGCGACGCGGTCGTCGTCGAAGCGCGCCGCCGATGTACCGACCCAGGGGGCTCGACCCATTCGGACGATCTGGCCGGCCGAGAACGCGAACCCGACGCCGTGTTGCTGAGGCAGCACAGCGCGTCGCCTGGCCACATCGACCGTACGGAAGCGGGTCAGTGGTTCGTCGCCCAGTAGAACCGATCCGGCGCTGGGCTCGGTGTCTCCCGCCAGAACGGAGAGCAGCGTCGATTTGCCGGCGCCGTTGGGGCCCACCAGCGCCAAGATCTCGCCCGCGACCACGTCGAGGTGGACGTCGGACAACACCGTCGCGTCCCCGCGCCGTGCGGAGACTCCGCGGGCGACGAGGGTGCTCGAACCCGGTACAGGGGTGGCCGGGATCTCGCGCCGCGCCGCGCCGATTCGTTTCGTCACGCCCAGCCGCCCTGGCGAGCACGGGTACGGCGGAGCAGCCAGAAGAAGAACGGGGCACCCGCCAGTGAGGTGACCATGCCGAGCGGCAGGTCGACGTTCGCTACGAGGGTCCGGGTGACGAGATCGGCAGCGAGCAGCACGACGGCCCCGGCGAGGGCGCTGGCCGGGATGAGCAGTCGATGCGCGGGGCCGAGCACCATCCGCATGGCGTGCGGGACCACCAGACCCACGAACAGGATGATCCCCGTGAACGCGACGCCGGATGCGACGAGCAAGGCGACGACGACGATGGCGAACTGTCTGAGTCGTTCGACGTTCACTCCCAGATGGCGTGCCACGTTCTCCCCGAGCGCAAGCAGGTCGAGTCGGCCGGCGATCGCCAGGGAGGCTCCGATTCCGAGCAGAGCGAGCGGGCCGACCACGGCCACCGACTGCCAGGTTGCGCCCGCGAGCGACCCCAGCTGCCAGAACACGATCTGATCGCGGGCGGCGGGACTGGCGACGAACGTGAAGAACGCGATGACACCGCCGGCGAATGCATTGACCGCAACGCCGGTGAGGATGAGAGTCACCACCTCGGTGCGGCCGGCGTTGCGAGCGAGGAAATACACGGCGATCGTAGTGATCAGCCCGCCGACGAATGCTGCGAACGCCACACTCCAGACTCCGGCGAAGCTGCCACCGAGCACGATCACCGAGCTGGCACCGACGGCAGCGCCCGAGGAGACCCCGACGACACCCGGCTCTGCCAATGGATTGGCGAACACTCCTTGAAGCAGCGCGCCCGCGCACCCCAGACACGCGCCGACGACGATTGCCAGAGTCAGCCGCGGGAATCTGACCTGCCACAACGTCACTTCGCCGCTGGGATGCGCCGGCATCGGGCCGATGTCGAGTCCCACCCGATGCGCGAGGCTGCCCAGCACTTCGAGCGGAGTGGTCGGCACCTGTCCCACGACGGCCGAGATCAGGGCCAGGCACACCAGTGCTACAACGAGGGCTCCGAATGTCGCGAGAACCCGTCCCCGGCCCGTGCCCGGTTCGGCGAGTGTGCGGTCGGTCATGACGCCGGGTCGTACACGGCCTTCGACAGTGCGCCCAACACCTTTCCCGTGTTCGGGCCGAAACTGAGGATGGTGCCGTCGTCCATGTCCACCACCCGGCGTTCTCGGCCTGCCGGGGTCTGAGCGATTCCGGGGATCTGCTCGAGACCCTCGATTCCGCCGATCGATTCCAGGCCCTTGGTCATCATCAGAATGACGTCGGGTGCTGCGGCGATCAAGGCTTCGCTGGTGACCGGCACGAATTGTTCGGTCAGGCCCGATTCGACACCTGCGTCCCTGGCACCGAGAGCCTCGATCAGTGCATCCGCTCCGGAGCCGGGCCCGGCAAGCATCTTGATCGCCGGGCCGCGCATGTACAGGAACGCGATCTTCGGTGGTTCGGTGGACTCGGGTGTGGCGTCCGCCGCTGCCGATATCTCGGTGTTCGTTCGTTCGGCGAGATCGGCACCGGCGTCGGGCACACCCAGGGCGGCTGCCACGGCCTCGATCTGGGTGGCGACGCCTGCCAGAGTGCGCGTGGGGTCGAAGTACACGACCGGAATGCCAGCGGCTCGGATCTGATCCTGCACAGCGCGGGGACCGATGCTGGTATCGGTCAGGACGACGGTCGGCGAGAGCGCCAGAATCCCCTCGGCACTCAGAGAATGGCCCGTCGGGGTGACGTCGGGCACATTCTCGGCCGCAGGAAATGCAGCAGACGTGTCACGTCCGACGAGGTTGTCGCCGAGTCCGAGCGCGAAGACGGTCTCGGCCAGCGTGCCGTACTGGTCGGCCGCGACGATGCGGCTGTTGTCCGTCACCGTGACGGCCACGCCGTCGAATCCGGTCACGGTGACGGGAAGTACCCCCGCCGGATCGTCGGTGATGGGTTCCGGATTCGGATCGTCGACGACGGCGGTGCGGGGGCCGACGGAGTCCGAGGATCCTGCGCCGGGGGTGTTCGCCGAACAGGCGACCAGGAGTCCGGCGACGAGGAGCACGGCGGCGAGACGGTTGACGGTCACAACGGAAGGTTAGCCTGTCCGATGTTTGTGGGGAATCAGGCGCTGACGTCGTCCAGGGCCGACGCGATCGCCGGCGGCAGCTCGAGTTCCTCGGCCATCAGCGCGCCCATCAATTGCGCGAGGTCACGTGCTCCCACGATGGCGCTGCTCACTCCTGGTCGGTCCCGCGCCCATGCGAGTGCGACCACCAGGGGAGACGTGGCCAGCCCGTCGGCAGCGGTGACGGCCGCGTCGACGACGCCCACCGCGGAATCGGTCAGGTACGCGTGCACGGCCTCGGCGTGCAGCTCGTCGGCCCCGCGGGAGTCCGCGGGTACGCCGTTGCGGTATTTGCCCGTCAGGACGCCGCCCGCCAGGGGGACCGCCGCGAGGATGCCGATGCCGTGGTGGTGCGCGGCGGGAACCAGCTCGTCCTCGATTCCGCGCGCGAGCAGCGAGTACTCCGCCTGCGTGGCCACGATGTGTCCGGTACCGGCCGCGCCTGCTGCTGTCGCCAGTTGCCAGCCGAGGTAACCGCGGGCTCCGGTATAGCGGACCCGTCCGCTGGTCACGGCGTAGTCGAGGGTTGCGGCGACCTCGTCGACGGGCGTCATCGGGTCCCAGGTCGCGACCTGCCACAGGTCGAGGTAGTCGGTTCCCAGTTCGCGCAGCGTGGCGTCGAGTTGGCCGAGCAGTCCGCGCCTCGAGCAATCCACGTGATAGCGGCCGTAGCGCGAACTGAGGCCCGCTGCGCTGCTGATCACCAATTCGTGCCGCGGGACCACGTCGTCGAGCAACTCGGCGAGCACTCGTTGCGCGCGTCCGTCCCCGTATGCCGGAGACGTGTCGACGAGCGTGCCGCCTGCCTCGGCGAACGCCGACAGCTGTGCTGCGGCGTCGTCACCGTCGGTTCCGCTTCCCCATCCGAGGGTGCCGAGGCCGAGTCTCGAGACTCGAAGTCCGCTGGTGCCGACCGATCTCTGCTTCATATGTGCCGATTGTCCTTTTACGTGTGATCGTCGGTGTCGAACTGCACTGCCGCCAGTGCACAGTAGTGCGCCGCGCCGCTCGGTGCGTACGTGCCGCGCCGGGTACGGTCGTGCCCGTGAATCGCGAATTCAGGGGGCAGGCCGGCGGCCTCGCATCGACAGTGGACAGTCCATCGACGCTCATCTCGGAGGGTGGCCCCGCATGATCGACATGACGTGGCTGCAGGCGATCATCCTCGGCGCAGTCCAGGGCCTGACCGAATTCCTGCCGATCTCCTCGTCCGGGCACCTGCGCATCGTCTCCAGTGTGTTCTGGAACGAGGACGCCGGTGCCTCCTTCACCGCGGTGACCCAGCTCGGCACCGAAGCTGCAGTGCTGCTGTTCTTCTGGCGAGACATCGTCAGAATCGTCAAGGCCTGGTTCGTCGGCCTGACGAAGAAGGAAGAACGCGGTCTCGACTACCGGATGGGGTGGTACGTGATCATCGCCACCATTCCCATCGGCATTCTCGGCCTGTTGTTCAAGGATCAGATCCGAACCGGTGCCCGCAACCTGTATCTCATCGCGTTCATGCTCATCGCCTTCGCCATCGTCATCGCGATCGCCGAGAAGGTCGGCCGCAAAGAACGTCCGATCGAGAAGCTGACCACCCGGGACGGCCTCGTCATGGGTCTGGCGCAGTGTCTCGCCCTGATCCCCGGAGTCTCCCGTTCCGGGGCGACGACCAGCGCAGGCCTGTTTCTCGGACTCGAACGCGAAGCAGCTGTGCGATTCTCGTTCCTGCTCGCCATCCCGGCGGTCACCGCCTCCGGTCTGTTCTCGCTGCCCGACGCCTTCGAGCCAGTCGGCTCGGGGCTGGCCGCGTCGGGCCCGCAGCTGCTGGTGGCCACGATCATCGCCTTCGGCCTCGGCTACGCCTCGATCGCCTGGTTGCTGAAGTTCGTTGCGAACCACTCGCTGTACTGGTTCGTCGGATACCGCATCGTGCTGGGCGTCGTCGTGCTCGGTCTGCTGGCCGGCGGGGTTGTGTCTGCAACGTAGGTTCACCTTCATTACTCTCGATGCAATGACAGTCATCTTGCTTCGGCACGGCCGCTCGACGTCGAACACCGCAGGCACGCTCGCGGGTCGAAGCGCTGGAGTCGAGCTCGATGATCGTGGTCGTGAGCAGGCGCAGGCGGTGGCGGATCGTCTCGGCGAGCTGCCCGTGTCCGAGATCGTGCGCTCGCCGTTGCTGCGGTGCGAGCAGACGGTCGAGCCGTTGGCCGCCAAGCTCGGGCTCTCGCCGGTGGTCGAGGATCGGTTGGTGGAGGTCGACTACGGACAGTGGACCGGCCGGACGATCAAGGAGCTGCTGGCCGAGCCGCTGTGGAAGGTGGTGCAGCAGCATCCGTCGGCTGCGGTGTTCCCGGAAGGTGAGGGCTTGGCGACGGTGCAGCAGCGCGCGGTGCAGGCCGTGCGCGAGCACGACGCTCGGTTGGCCGCGCAGCACGGCCGCGACGTGTTGTGGGTGGCCTGCTCGCACGGTGACGTCATCAAGTCGGTGCTCTCGGACGCGATGGGTGCTCACCTCGATTCGTTCCAGCGCATCGTCGCCGACCCGGCATCGATCAGTGTCGTTCGCTACACCTCGACGCGGCCCTTCGTACTGCGGACCAACGACACCGGGTCCGATCTGAGTGCGTTCGTGCCGAAGGCCGAGGAGCCCAGCACAACGGAACCGGGCAACGCGGACTCGTCCGACGCGGTCGTCGGTGGTGGGGCAGGCAGCTAGAGCGCCGATTCGGCGCTGACACCCCGATCGGTGGCAGGCTGGAGGGCAAGCAATACCGTCCATGGTCGATCTGTGGCCGATAATGAAAGTTCCGAGAATTGTTTCGCGGAGCTGTTCGAGTCGTTAGGAGGTGCAATGCCGCGCGCCATACACGTTTTTCGCACCCCTGATCGTTTCGTTGCCGGGACCGTTGGGGAACCGGGCGACCGAACGTTCTTCCTCCAGGCGGTGCACGACGCCCGCGTGGTGTCGGTCGCCTTGGAGAAGCAGCAGGTCCAGGTACTCGCCGACAGGATGGGGCTGCTCCTCGAAGAAGTGCACCGCCGCTTCGGAGCCGACGTTCCGGCCGAGGAGACCGATCCGGTCGACACGAGTCCGCTGTTGACTCCGATCGACACCGAGTTCCGCGTCGGAACGATGGGACTCGGCTGGGATGCCGACGCCAACGCCGTCGTGGTGGAACTTCTCGCTGTCAGCGAAGTCGAGGTGGACGAATCGGTCGTTCTCGACGACACCGACGAGGGCCCCGATGCAGTCCGGGTGTTCCTCACTCCGGTGCAGGCCCGCGAATTCGCGGTGCGGTCCGAGCGCGTCATCGCGGCGGGCCGTGCACCGTGCCCGCTGTGCGGGCAGCCGCTGGCTCCCGAGGGACACGTCTGCATCAGAACCAACGGCTACCGCCGCGGTGCGACGTTCGGACCGGTGACCGAGGTCGACGAGTCTTGACCGTCGAACTGCCGCCGTTCGAGGGCCGCGAAACCATGGAGACCGGCGACCTGACAATCGTCGGTCGCGTGGTGTCGGCCAGCAACGCCACGCTGGTGTGCGAGGCGGGCGAAGGCGACTCGGCCGTGCGGTGCGTGTACAAACCCGTTCGCGGTGAAGTGCCGCTCTGGGACTTTCCGGACGGCACTCTCGCGGGTCGCGAAGTGGCGTCCTACGAAATCTCCGAGGCCCTGGGTTGGGGTGTCATTCCACCGACGGTCCTGCGCGACGGGCCGTTCGGCCCCGGCATGGTGCAGAAGTGGATCGACACGCCCGACGATCACGCCGAGGGACGCGTCGACCTCGTCGATATCTGCCGTCCCGATCTCGTGCCGGCGGGATGGATTCCGGTACTGCAGGCGTACGACGGCGAAGGCGAGGAGATCGCGCTCATCCACGCAGACGATCCGCGGCTGCAGCGGATGGCGGTTCTCGACGTGATCCTCAACAACGCCGATCGCAAGGGTGGCCACGCACTCGAAGGTCTCGACGGCTACGTGTACGGAGTCGATCACGGCATCTGCCTGCACGCCGAGAACAAGTTGCGCACGGTGCTGTGGGGGTGGGCTGGCCAGGCCGTGGACGATGCACTGCTGACCGACGTGGTCAGGTTCGTCGAGACGTTCGACGCGGTCACCGCACCCCGATTGGTCGACAAGATCACCCTGACCGAAACGGTCGCAGTGCTCGACCGAGCGCAGGAACTGATCGCCCGCCCCATCATGCCGGAGCCCCGCTCGAGCAGACCCATACCCTGGCCCGCCTTCTGATCGGGCTCGGATAGGCTCGGATACATGCATTCTTGGTCGAGCCCGGAGATCCCGACAATTCCAGGACAGGGTCCAGCGCTTCGATTGTTCGATACCGCAGACCGCCAGGTACGACCCGTCACTCCCGGTTCGACGGCTCGGATGTACGTCTGCGGAATCACCCCGTACGACGCCACCCACCTCGGGCACGCGGCGACGTACCTGACCTTCGACCTGATCTACCGGCTGTGGCTGGACGCGGGCACGGACGTGCACTACGTGCAGAACGTCACCGATGTCGACGATCCGCTGTTCGAGCGCGCCGACCGTGACGGCGAGGACTGGCGCGATCTGGGAGCTCGGGAGATCGAACTCTTCCGCGCCGACATGGAAGCGCTCCGGGTACTCCCTCCGCGCGACTACATCGGTGCCGTCGAGTCCGTCGACGAGGTCGTCGAACTGGTGGAGAAGCTGGTCGCGTCCGGTGCCGCGTACGTCGTCGACGACGCCGAATACCCGGATGTGTACTTCCGTGCCGATGCCACCGAGCAGTTCGGCTACGAGTCCGGTTACGACCGCGCCACGATGGACACGTTCTTCGCCGAACGCGGCGGCGACCCCGATCGGGTCGGTAAGCGGGATCCACTCGACGCGTTGCTCTGGCGCGCGGTGCGGCCGGGTGAGCCGTCGTGGCCGTCGCCGTGGGGTCCGGGTCGGCCCGGGTGGCACATCGAATGCGCCGCCATCGCACTCAACCGCATCGGTACCGGCTTCGACATTCAGGGCGGCGGAAGCGATCTCATCTTCCCGCACCACGAATTCTCGGCCGCACACGCCGAGGCGGCGACCGGTGATCCGCGCTTCGCCCGGCACTACGTGCACACCGGGATGATCGGGCTCGACGGCGAGAAGATGTCCAAGAGTCGCGGCAATCTGGTGTTCGTCTCCAAGCTCCGGGCCGAGAACGTCGATCCAAGCGCCGTGCGACTCGGTCTGCTCTCCGGTCACTACCGGCAGGATCGGCCCTGGTCCGACGAGGTCCTCGAACGGGCTCACACCCGGCTCGCACTGTGGCGGCGGGCTGCGGCCCTCGAGAGCGCAGCATCTGCCGACGATGTGATCAATCGGTTGCGGCAGCATCTGGCCGACGATCTGGACACCCCCAAGGCGCTCGATGCGCTCGACGCGTGGGCGAGTTTCGCCGTCGAGCGTGGCGGATCGGATGCGGGCGCACCCGGTGCCTTCGCCGATGCGGTCGACGCGTTGCTCGGAGTTCCGCTGCGTTAGGTCGAATCCCCGGTCCGCAGATCCGTCAACAGATCCGGGATCAGCCGTTCTTCCATGACTGCCCGGCCCGAGTCACGAAGGGCAGCAGCCAGTTCCGGATCCCACGGACTGTCCGTCGGATGGCCCTTCAGCGGTTCGGAATTCCGTGCATCGAGCGCGTGCCGGTAGGAGTCGACGTCCATGCGCCACGGCGTCGCGTCGTATCGGTCCACTGCGTTTTTCACCATGTTCACTCCGGCCCAATCGAAGTCGGCACGCCATTCGATCGTGGTGCCGGGCGCGCGGGAGGCCAGCAACCGGTGTACCGCGGCGGAGGGCTGACCGTCGGTGCAGATCAGGCTCGCGCAGTTCGACCCGAGAGTGCGGGCTGCAGCGGCGAGAACCGCCACGTTCTCGCAGACGAACACTGTCGACGAGCTGTTGGTGAGCGTCCCGCGCATGAGCATGTCCACGGTGACGGGGAAGGGGATGCCCTCGTCTGCGGCATCGTTCAGCCAACGGGCCACCGTGTGGGTCTCGTCGACGCGGTAGCCGAGCACCAGCACCCGGCTGGACACCGCGTCCACCGACACACCCGCGGTCTCCCACAACGCCCTGATGCCGACCGGATCGACGGGCCGAGGGACGTTCTCGCGCAACGACAGTGCATCCAGAACAAGTTTCGGGGCACCGCCGGCCGAGAGTGCCTTGGTATCACCGCAGGCGCGTTCGGCCAGCTCGGTGAGCGACATCCCGTCCACCGGCAGCATTGCGAGGACCTTCGTTGCCACCTCGAGCGCATCGACGGCGACCCGGCCGCCGAGGGTGCCGTCCTGGTTGAGCAACGATGCGATCCAGTACTCGATCCATTCTCGGTCGGTGCCGCCGCCGAGAACCTCCCTGGCTCGATCGAGTGCATCGGCACGCACCTGAGCCTTGTCTGCGGCGATCCGTTTCTTGTCCTGCAACGGGGCCTGCGAAGTGAGGGTGTCGATCAGTCCGAGGCCGCCGTTGAGCGGATGGCTCAGCCAGGCGTCGAACCGCTCGAGGTCGAGCCTGGTGCTGCGCGCCCGAGAATGCAGACTGGAGTTGGACCGAGAGATCGCGCTGCACAGACGCCACAGCTCCTGGGCGTCGCTCAGGTCGACGGTGATGTTGCCGCCGACGCGAAGCCAGTTGGACTCCAACTTCTTTCGTGCCGCATCGAGCAGCGCATCCAATTCGACGCTGCCGCGCCACTCGCTGTTACCGCTCAAACTCCAGCCCACCTTCGGTTCGGGTCGGCACACGGCGCGTCAGCGGTGACCCGAGTGCGGCAGCGAGGTCGGTACCGTCGTGCTCGGCGAACAGTTCACCGTTCTCCCACACCAGAAGTGCTGCGCTGACGGTGTTCTCGGCCGTCGAATGCGCCAGGTCGTAGTGCGCGCAGCCGGGGACGTCCCCGTAGGTGATCCACAGGTCGTATCCGGTCATGAACAGATCGAGATCGAATTGCACACTCAGGCCGAGCAATTCGCTGCGTCCGTTGTCGTCGACACCGGCGAACGCCTCATCCAGCGCAAGCAGCCGAGGTGAATGTGGATCGGCGGACGAGAGCATCACGTGCGCCGCGGCGAACAGTGGCAGGTGCAGCGACACCGACTGCTCACCGCCTGAGAGCGCACTGTGGCGTGCGACGGTGAGACGATCCTCGTTGCCGTCACCGCTGATGAGCGTGAAAGCGAACACGCGCCAACGACGGTAGTCCAGTGTCGTGGACAGGATCTCGGGGTAGGACCGTTCCGGATGTGCCGCGCGAGCGATTCTGATCTCCGACGCGAAGTGGGCTCGCATGGCGGCCAGATCGTCCTGGTTCAACGCCGAGGCGTCGCGGTCGAGCAGTTTGGACACCGCCCGGGCCCCGTCGTCGAGGTTGTCTGCGAGCACCCAGTGCACGCCGATCGTGTTGCCCGAGGACATGCGGCGCTGCTTCATCTCGGTGGACATCTGGGCGATCAGCTCGCGTGCGTCGACGGTGCGCTCGTGAATCTGCTGCGCCAGGCCGGTCAGCAATGCATCTTCGAGAATTCGGCGCTCCTGCTCGGTCAGCAGCAACTCCTGATCGGCCCTCGCCGAACCGATTCGATCGGCGAAATCTCCGACCGACGAGTAGCCCTGCTCATCCTGGACGCGGACCACGGTCAAACCGTCCGGCGCATCCCACTGCAGGCGGTAGTCCTGACCCGATGCGGCGAGTTGCGAGTCGAACTCCTGCAGCGCACTCGTCAGCGCAGTCCGGGTCGACTTCCGGCTCGAGTCACTGACTTTCACCGACGCCGTCGCTGCGTCGAGTGCCGAATGCAGTGCGCGCACCACCGGTGGAAGTACCGGAACCTCGTCGTCGGGACCGTCGGCCTGCTGGACTCGGTAGAGAATCTGCTCCACGGTCAGCCAGGCGGAATCACTGGCCGGCCAGGCGTACGCCTCGTGGACGCCGAGGATGCCGAGCAGGTCCTTACGAGCGTAGGGCGCGAGCCGTACGGCGTCGCCCAGGGTTTCGGTGACGGCACCCCGCAGGCTTTCCAACGCTGTGTTGCAGGCACCTTCGGCCTTGCCGATCGCTTCGCCGGCTTCCTTGTCCGCTTTACGCGCGGCCCGCTGCTCGGCGCGGCATTTCTCGATGCGTTCGCGTGCGTTCTCGAGATCGGTGTCGATCTGTTCGGCGGTGGCACCGAGCTTCTCGCTCAGGAGCTCGAGGCGTTGCACCTGCTGCCGGTAGTTCTCGTCGGCTATCGCGGCTTCCTCGGCGAGCTCTTCGGCCAGGCCACTCGCTTCTTCGAGCCGGTTGGTTGCTTCGCGGGCGCGTTCTGTTTCACGCGTGTGATCGCCGCGCTTGCGGATCACCATCGAGCCCTGATGCTCGAAATGCCGAATCGCAGCGGCGAGGGCGTCGATGTCTCGACCGATGTGTGGGGTTCGGTGAGCAACGGCGACGGTGCGCAGCTGCTTCTCCTTCGCCGACAGGTCCGCGATCGCCTGGTCGAACTCGCGGTCGGCTGCGGCAGCACCCTCCGTGGAGGTGCGCAGCGCCCCGGCGGCGGCAGTGACGGCGCGTTGCGCTTTCACGATGGCCGAGACCCGGGGAAGTTGCTTCGCGGCCGCACTCAGTGCCTGAACCGATTCGCGGGCAGATCGCTCGTCGGCCGTTGCGGTCTCCAGCGCGGCGGTCGCGGTGTTCATCGCGGCGCCGAGCTCGGCGATGCGTTGCTCTCGCCGACGCGCCCGCGCCGTCGCGCCGATGTACTCGGCATCGGTCTTGGTGTGGCGACCCTGCTGCACACCCTGCCAGTACCGACCGTCGACGCCTACCGAGACGGCGCAGTCCGAGAATGTGCCCTGATCCTGTTGCAGTGCAACCGAATTCAACACGTCGAGTATGCGTGATTCCGATACGGCGGTACCGGGCTCGGGTTCGAGGACGGACGCCAACGTGGTCCCGGTCGGCCTCGAGGCCTCAGGCAGCGGGGACAGATACTGCTCCGAGTTCGATTCGCCCGGGAAGTCCGCGATCGGGTGGATCCAGCCGTCGAGCAGATTCGCCGCCTGCAGCGCGGATTCGATCCCGGCCGCGTCGCCAGGGGACACCGAGTCCGCGAACCGAACCAGCTGCCACAGTGGAGCACCCGAGAGCTCGGCGCGAGAATCGGTTCGGGCCGCGAACGGCGGCGGCGCGTCATCGTGTTCGGCCCGAACCAGGGACAGCTCGTCGCGCAGCGCGTTCAGTTCGGTAGTGCGGGTCGACACGTCGACGCGGGCCTGTGCCTGCCGGGCACGAAGCGCGTCGACCCCATCCGAGGTCTGGTCGGCCAGCACCGATTCCAGGCTCGGAGCGTCGTCGTCGCCGACGTCTGCCAACGCGGCGTCGAGGGCCTCGAACGCTGCGGAGGTGACGCCCGCTGAGGAGTAGAGCGCGGAATGGGTCGACCACCAGGCCCGCAGCCCCGAAGCGAACTGCGCCTTCTGCAGGTCGACGGTCGCCTCGGCTTCGGTGACCGCAGCCGACGCGGCCTCGAGCATCTCGCGAGCCTTCGAAGCGGCCTTCTCCGCACGAGCGCGTTCCGTCGACGCCTTCTCGACGGTTCCCAACGCCTCGCGAACTGCTCGCACGTCGCCGTCGCGTTCCTCGGCATGGCCACGCAGCGCGGTGCTGATCTGATCGCTGCGGGCTGTTACCGGCAGTGGGGTCCAGACGATTCCGGCATCCTCGGCCGCAGTCTGCAGCTCCTCCTCGGCGCGGGTCACCCCGGCAATCGAATCCCGGAGGGCGGAATCGGCCCGAGCCGCTTCGGTGGTGCGCTGTTCCAGTTCTGCTCGAGCCTTGCGTGCGCGGTCGGCCTGTTGGGCGGTCGAGATCTCCAGCTTCGCAGCGGACTCGGCCAGGTCGTCCAGTTGCTGCTTGCCCTCGTACGCGCTCGAGCGCTGCAGGGTCTCGCGGTCTGCGACGGCCTGATCCAGTGCGCGTTCGGCCTCGTCGAATCGAGTTTCCGCAGCCGCTCGCTCCAGCAGACGCCGGTCCTTCAGGGCGGCGGCGGCGAAGTGCGCGGTGGTCGCATGCGTGACTGCCTCGAGCCGGCGCGAGACCTGCTCGACATCCGAACGAGTCTGCACCCGAAGGTATTTGGAGTACACCGAGACGAAGTTCTTGGCGGCGTGATCGGCCTGCGCCAGTCCTTCGAGCGCCCGGCCCACCTCCTCCATGTCGCTGAAGGAGCGCGCAGCTTCCAGTACCAACTGTTCGTCCAACGGGCGCAGGCCGTCGGTCAACGCCTGCGAGAGCCCCTTGGGGTCGAGGTTCTTGGCCAATTGCGGGCGGCGAAGCGTCAGAATCAGATTGATCAGCTGGTCGTAGCGCTGCGCGCCCAGTCCGAACATCCGGGCATCGATCGCGGCGCGATAGTCCACCGGGCGATCGGTCAACGCGTCGGTGCCCAGCTGTTCGCCGAGTTGCTTCTTCGTCAACGGCCGGTCGTCGGAACCCAACAACGAGAAGTCCACGCCCACTCTGCCGTCGGCCACGAAGTACCAGCGGGTCACCTTGTCGTTGTGGCGGCTCGCCCGCATACCGATGCCGACCGTCACCGATTCGGGATCGGCGCGTGAACCGCGGCCGAACTCCATCCACACGTACGAGTGCGCGCTTTCCTGCCCTCGATAGAGCAGGTTGGATTTCATCGTCCGCTCCTCTCCGGCAAACGGATTGAGCCGGCGCGGTTCGATACGACCGTCGAGGACGAACGGGAACAACACTTCGAGCGCTTTGGTCTTGCCTGATCCGTTGGGACCACGCAACACCAGCCGACCGTCGGCGAAGGAGAACTCCTGATCGCGGTAGTCCCAGAGGTTGACGATCCCTGCTCGCGTCGGCCGGAAACGTGTCGAGTGTGTGGTCATCTACTCAAGCCTCTACTTCGGATGGATCGGTGCTGTCGGCCTGGTCGGTACTGGGGGCCTGTTCGGTGCCGAAAAGCGAGTCCTGCGGGGTCCGATCGCGCACACTCACCATCACGTCTCGGTAGCGCGCGATCACCGGCAGCACCAGCACGCCGCCGGACACGCTGTGTATCAATCGAAGTCGGTGCAACAGCGCAATCGACCGCAGCCGCAGGCCGTCCCGATCGGTTTGCCACTGAGCAGCGAAGGTGCGGCCGAAGCGTTCGACGAGATCATCGACGACCGATGTCAGCCAGCTGTCCTCGATCAGCGGATACCGCGTCGCGCCGTCCGCATTCTCGGCTGTCGGGGAATCGGAACCGAACCCGAACTCGGCAAGATCGCCGAATACTCCGCCGTCGGGAATCGCGTCGTCCAACTGCTCGATCAGGGCGTCACCGTCGGGAAGGGGGTAGGTCGCCAGCGCGGGTGCATCCGGATCGATCACTCGGTCCGAGATCTCGCCCGCGATCAACAATGCGACCTGGGCAATGGTTCCGGTGCTGGGGAATCGGTAGTCCGAGAGACGTCCAGAGGTATCGATGAGCGCCACTCCCTCGGCGCGCCGCTCGGCAACGAGGCCGGTGAGCAATTCGACATCGGCAACGGTGCGCGACGCGGCCAGGGCGGTACGGCCGTCCGAGTCGAGATCGTCGAGATAGACGACCGGGTGCTCGACCAACGCCCGGCGTACCGCACGCAGCGTTTCCTTCGGGTCTGCCTCACGTCCGGAATCGGTGTGTGCCGAATCGAACTCCTCGGGATCGATCGGGGCGTCCGAGCCGGCCAACAAACCGCGAATCGATCGCAGATGCTGGACGGCGCGAGGCGGCCTGAACAGGGCGACGACAACGGGTCGGTCGATGTCGTAGAGCGCCTCGCCTGCGGACGGGTTGTTCGCCCAGCCGGTTGCGTCACCGTCGGCCAACGCGATGGCCCCGCGGGTCGCCAACCAGCCGATCGCGTCGACGAACGCGTCTCGGTCGCTCGCCCGGTCGGTCGTCAGTTCGACACCGTCGACCTGACTCGCCTCTGCTGCAACATGATCGGCGAGTTCGGACAGAGTGATCTGGTTGCCCGCCCGGCCGAGTGCAGCCAGAGCCAACGCCAGGTACGCGTACCTGCGGCGGTCGAAGATTCGGTCGGTGGACGTCCGCGCGGGTTGACTGTCGTCGAGTGCGTCGATCACCGGGAAGAGTCGGGCCGTGGTCTCGGTGACCTCGAGGCGATACCCGAACAGTTCGAGCAGGTCCTCGCGCAACTCGGTGGCCCATCTACGCAGCAGTGGCAGCGCGATCCGATCGGGATACGTCGTGGTCACCAGGTGATTCGACAGCGCGACCCGGGCGGCCCGCTGGTAGGAATCCAGTGCGAGGGTGGAGATCTCGCGAGCTCTCATCGGCGTGCCACCTCGCTGACGTCGAGCGCGAGGCGATCCAGATGCAGCCGGCCTCTGCTGGTCCGCACGATCGTCGAACGGTCGCTGTCGCTGAGCGTCAGGCGCACGCCGCTGTCCGATCCGGACGAGTCGGAGGTGCGTCCGCTCACGCGCACCCGCGCCGTGAGTGCAGCGTTCAGCAGGCTCAACAGCACCTCGGTTTCCTGCTCGTCGAGAATTCGGTCGTGGATTCCGGCCGAGGCAAGCGATTGTGCTGCGGCACTGCGTGATCGCTGCGACTCGAGTTGTTGCTCCCGAAGCCGTCTGATGCCGCCGTCGTTGCGCTGCACCCGTCCCGGAACACCGGGGGTCGGAGTGCGTCCGGTCTCGGCCAGGGTGCGTGAGATCTCGACCGGTGGTGCCTCCCACCACGATCGGGACGTCGGGATGATGTCGGCGTCGGGATGCACCATCGACAGATGCCGTGGTTTGCCGAGGCCGAACACGGCATGGAACAGGGCGTGCGCGCTGTCTTCGGTCGGTGCGGCAGCGAACCAACCGGCGAGGTGGCGTAATTGACTTTCGCGACTGACTCCGCCCTTGCGGGTTTCGGTCACCCGACGCAGCAGCGACAGTACGGCAGCGATCGCGCTCATCGTGCCCTCGCGGAGTCGTTCGGACTCGCTGAGTTCGGACTCGGCCGAGACGAACCAGTGCGAGAGGCCGGCCCAGCGGTCGGTCCAGTCGGCGCGGCGTTCGGCGACGGTGAGAAAGACTCGTTCGTCGCTGATCGCGGCTCGCTCGACGAGCTCCTCGATACCGGTGCTCTCGACGAGTGCTATCGCCTCGGCGAGCTTCGGTGCGTAGCGGGTCAGATCGGAGCTGAACTCACGCATGTGCGTCAGTAGGGCGTCCTTGTGGACCAGAAACGACTCCGGAGTGATCTCGGTGGTGCGCACGAGATCGCCGAGCACCAGATAGAAGTGGGCGGCACGGGTCGCCATCTCCGACAGTGTTGAATCGAGTCGGCTGAGCTTGCGGTAGATGCGATCGCCGTCGGCAAGACGGTTCGCCTCGGCCAGCTCGTGCATGTCGGCCAGCAGTTCGGGCAGCACCAGCCGCGACAGCGCGGCGTCGTCCAGGCGGGCCCCGAGCACGTCTTCGACCGCGCGGTAGGCCTTGTATCCGGCTTGGCCGAACTGGTAGACGAAGTGACGGTTGCGGTACTCGGCGAGAGTTGCGGCGCGGGTGCCGTCGTAGCTGCGTTCGAGCAGGCCCCAGGCGTGGAGCTGATCGAGGAGGGGCGCGATGTCGAGGGTGGTCGGAGCTTCGTGGCGCCGCCCGGAGTTGCGCGCGATCAGGTCGGCCACGTCTCCGGAGTGCAGCAGGACGACGTAGTTGGCTCGTGCGGTGTCGAATGCCCGGAGAACGGCCAGGTACTCGGAGCGCTTCTCGGCAACGGCGAACGAGAAGAGACCGAGACGATCTTCCTCGACGAACGCATTCACGACTCCCTGCCGCGCGTCCTCACCTGATTCGCTCACTGGAACAGGGTAGGTGTTCAGTGCCCCAGTCGTTGAACCGTGCCGGTTACAGCTCCACGGTCACTTTTCCGTTCACCACTGCGGCGGGGTAGGTGCGCACCGAATCGATGCCGCTGGGGCAGGTGCCGTCGTCGAGCGAAAAGGTGTACTGGTGCATCGGACACACGACGATGGATCCGTCGATCTGACCGTCGGCCAGTGGCCCGCCCTTGTGCGGGCACACGGCGTCCATCGCCCGCACCGAGCCGTCGTTGAGCAGGAACACAGCGACTTGCTTGCCGTCGACCACGTAGGCCCGTCCCTCGCCGGGTGTCAGGTCCTCCAGCGCACCCACCGGCACGCTCATCGGACCGGCACCTGCGGCAGCGGAAGCAGTGGCAGCGACGGGGTGAACTGGGCGGCCGACTTGGGTGCCGCGCGATCCTGCCATGGGTCGATGTACCCGTCCACCGATGTCTGCATCCGCTCGTCGAGTCCGGCCACGATGCCGTCGCGGTCGTCGATCAACACGCTCTGCAGTTCTTCCAAGCCGAGGCGTGGCACCCACGCGTACGTTCGCTCCAACCACTGGGCGTTCTCGCGGTAATGCTGGATGAACCTGCCTGCCACAGCCAGAACCTCCTCGGCTCCCGTCACGGTGGCCAGTAGATCGCCCTTGCGAATGTGCGCACCGGCCGCGCCGCCCACGTAGATCTCCCACTTGTCCTCGCCGACCGAGACCACGCCGAAGTCCTTGCACAGTGCCTCCGAGCAGTTGCGCGGGCAGCCCGCGACCGCGAGCTTCAACTTCGCCGGAGTCTCCAAGCCCTGGAATCGCTCCTCGAGGGCGATGCCCAGTGCCGTCGAGTCGCCGAGACCGAAACGGCAGAAATCGCTGCCCACGCAGGTCTTCACCGTGCGCATGCTCTTGCCGTACGCGAAGCCCGAGGGCATGTCCAGATCTCCCCACACTTTCGGCAGGTCTTCCTTCTTGATGCCGAGGAGGTCGATCCGTTGGCCGCCGGTGACCTTGACCAGCGGTACGTGGTACTTGTCTGCGACGTCGGCGATCTTGCGCAACTGATCCGGGGTGGTGACGCCGCCCTTCATCTGCGGCACCACCGAGAACGTGCCGTCGCGCTGGATGTTGGCGTGGACTCGGTCGTTGATGAACAACGCCCCGCGCTCGTCCACCCAGTCCGGGCCCCACACCGTCCGCAGCAACGACGCCAACGGCATCTTGGCTGCGGCGTCCTCCGCTCCGCCGGTCGCCAACGCCGCGAACACCGCCGACACCGCGCGAAGATCCTGCGCTCGAACGGCCTCGATCAGTTCCGGCTTGGTCATGGGGATGCAGGGGACGTACCAGTCCGCTGTCGGATCGGCCTCGACGGCACCGCCCGCTGCGCAGGCGATGATGTCCTTGACCAGACCCTTGCACGATCCGCACCCCTTGCCCGCCCGGGTCTTCGCGGTCACGTCGCCGAGGTTCTTCGCGCCCGCGTGTACGCAGGCCACGATGGCACCCTTCGTCACGCCGTTGCAGTTGCACACCTGGACGTCGTCGGCCAATTCGGCGGCTCCTGTTGCCGCAGAGGGCGTTCCCATGTCGAAGAGCATGCTGATGCGCTCGTCGGGTAGCGGCACTTTCTCGTCGAACGCCTGGGTCAGGAAGTTGGCCTTGGAGATGTCGCCCAGCAGGGTGGCGCCGACGAGTTTGTTGCCCCGCACGATCACCGATTTGTACGTACCGCTGCGTGGCTCGTAGAACTGGACGAACTCGTCGTCGTCACGTTCGGGGGAGGTGATCCCCATCGACGCGACGTCGACACCGGCCACCTTGAGCTTGGTGGTCAAACGCGAACCATGGTATGCCGCAGTGGGATCGGCTCCGGTGAGTACGTCGGCCAACACGACGGCCTGCTCCCACAGCGGTGCGACGAGACCGTAGACCTCGCCTCGATGCTGACAGCATTCACCGACGGCATAGATGGAACCCTCGTCCTCGCACCGCAATTGGTCGTCGACGACGATTCCGCGTTCGATGACCAACCCGCCCGCGCGAGCGAAGTCGACGCTGGGACGAATGCCTGCGGTGACCACGACCATGTCTGCGGCGAGCGAGGTGCCGTCGTTGAACCCCACACCGGTCACGACGCCGTCCTCGGAGCGCAACACCGAGGTGGTCCGCTTCGAGGTGTGTACGCCGACGCCGAGTGACTCGATCTTGTTGCGCAGCACGCGTCCACCGCGTTCGTCGAGCTGCTGGTTCATCAGGTGACCGGGGGAGTGCACCACGTTCACCTCGAGGCCCTGGGTGCGCAGACCGTAGGCGGCTTCGAGCCCGAGCAGTCCGCCGCCGATGACGACGGCCGAGACGTCGTCGCGTGACTGCGCCATCTGCAGCATGCCGTTGGTGTCGGCGATGGTACGGAAGCCGAAGACGCCGCGCGCCAGCCTGCCGTCCGACTCACGCAGGCCGTCCATGTTGGGGAAGAAGGTGTTACTGCCGGTGGCGATGATCAGCACGTCGTAGTCGACGGACCGACCGCTCTCGCAGACGACGGTCTTGGAGAAGCGGTCGAGTGAGATCGCGCGGTCCCCGGCGTGCAGTGTGACGCCGTTCTCGCTGTACCAGCTCATCGGATTGAGGATCAGATCCTCGTCGTCGACGGTGGCCTCGCCGGACAGCACGTGCGAGAGCATGATTCGGTTGTAGTTGCCGTACGGCTCGTCGCCGATCATGGTGATCTCGAACAGCGCACTGCCATCGCGTTTGATGATCTCCTCGACCGCCCTGGCACCGGCCATCCCGTTGCCGACCACCAGCAGTCGCTGCTTGCCCTGAGTCATCAGATCAGCACCAGACCGAAATCGACGACGACCTCTCCGCTGGTTCCGGCAGGGGCGGCGACGACCAGTTCCAGCACCGTGTCCGGATCCACGTCCTCCACCACCCGCAGCGGAATGTTCACTCCGTCCTTGGCGCCCATCGGGAACATGCGCATCGGGCTGCCGTCGCGCAGCAAGGTCACGACCACCAGCTCGTCGCTGGAATTTCCGCCGCGAAAGTACAGCGGCTGAGCCGTCGCACCCTCGGGGACGACGAAGCTGAGGCTTGGATCGATCAGCTCGGGCTTGTCCAGACCGTGCCCGGTGAAGGAGAAGATGCCCTGCAGGAATCGCGGTGTGCTGGCCATACCCACGAGGTTGCGGGGTCGGGGTGACGTCACCGCTGCGGTGACGTTACGTCGGGATCAGAAAGACCTCACCGGCTCCCGGTCCGTCGTGTGCGGTCGGTCAGAGCCCGAAGTTGCCCGGACCGCGGCGCCTCAGGTACTTCTCGAACTCGGCCGCGATTGCGTCGCCGTCGATCTTGGCGATTGCATCGGACATGTCCACCTCGGCGTCGCCCCGCTCTTCGAGGCTGCGCACGTACTCGCTGATCTCCTCGTCTTCCTTGGTCATCTCGGTCACCGCCTCTTCCCATTCCTCGGCCTGGGTTGGCAGTTCGCCGAGCGGTACCTCGATGTCGAGCACGTCCTCGACCCTCTGCAGCAGCGCCACGGTGGCCTTGGGGTTGGGCGGCTGAGAGACGTAGTGCGGAACAGCAGCCCAGAAGGAGACCGCCGGCACCCCGGCCTTGACGCACTCGTCCTGCAGAACACCGGTGATCCCGGTCGGTCCCTCGTAGCGGGTCTGTTCGAGGTTGAACTGTTCTGCCGACTCCGTGCTGTAGGCGGTGCCGGTCACCGGAACTGGCCTGGTGTGCGGAGTGTCGGCCAGCAGCGCTCCCAGGATCACCACGGTCTCGACGCCGAGCTGTTCGACGAATTCGAGCAGGTCGTCGCAGAAACTGCGCCAGCGCATGTTCGGCTCGATACCGCGCAGCAGCACCACATCGCGCGAGCTGCCGGGAGGCGAACACACCGACAGTCGAGTCGACGGCCACTCGATCTCGCGAGTGACACCGTCCACCTGGCGGACCGTCGGGCGGTTGACCTGGTAGTCGTAGTAGTCCTCGGAGTCCAGTTCGGCCAGCGGGCTGGCGTCCCAGATCAGTTCCAGATGTTCGATCGCGCCGCTGGCGGCATCGCCTGCGTCGTTCCAGCCCTCGAAGGCAGCCACCAGGATCGGGGAGCGCAACTCGGGAATGTCTTCGTCGAGATCATCCAGATCGTCGATGTCTGTGGCGTTGGCCACAGCATCGTGGACGGCCTCGATCAATGCGGCGTCCAGAGGCACATCCGATCCGGAACCTGAAATGTCCGTATTTTGGGTTCCGTCGTCGATCGGGGACTGGTCATCGAGGTTTCGGGGACTCACCACGACAGCCTACGACCCGACGTGACTTCGGTGCCCACTACTCTGTAGTGATGCCCGCTCAACACAAGCCCAGTCTGCTCGATGCGATTTCACGTCGCGTTGTCATCGGCGACGGTGCGATGGGCACGATGCTCCAGGACGCCGACCTGACTTTCGACGACTTCATCGGTCTCGAGGGCTGCAACGAAATCCTCAACGACACCAGGCCCGACGTCCTGCGCGAGATCCACCGCGAGTACTTCGCGGCCGGCGCGGATGCCGTGGAAACCAATACGTTCGGGTGCAACCTGCCCAACCTGGCCGATTACGACATCGAGAACCGGATCCGTGAACTCGCGGAGAAGGGCACCCGGCTGGCCCGTGAGGCGGCCGACGAGATGGGTCCGGGCCGCGACGGGATGGACCGTTACGTGCTGGGCTCGATGGGGCCGGGCACCAAGCTGCCCACTCTCGGTCACGCGCCCTTCGCCCGACTGCGCGACGCGTACACCGAAGCCGCCCTGGGCATGATCGACGGCGGTGCCGACGCCATCCTGGTCGAGACCTGCCAGGATCTGCTGCAGGTCAAGGCCGCGATCATCGGCAGTCAGCATGCGATGGACAAGCTCGGTGTCCGCATCCCGATCATCACCCACGTCACCGTCGAGACGACGGGCGCGATGCTCGTCGGCAGCGAGATCGGTGCTGCACTGACGGCACTCGAACCCCTCGGTATCGACATGATCGGGCTCAACTGTGCGACCGGCCCGGCCGAGATGAGCGAGCACCTGCGCCATCTGTCCAAGCATTCGCGTCTTCCGGTGTCGGTGATGCCCAACGCGGGTCTGCCCACTCTGGGCGCAAAAGGTGCCGAGTACCCCCTGACCGCCCCCGAACTGGCCGCGGCCCTGAGCGGTTTCGTCAGCGAGTACGGGTTGGCTCTCGTCGGTGGCTGCTGTGGCACCACGCCCGAGCACATCCGCCAGGTTGCCGACATGGTCCACGGGGCAACGAAACTCGAACGTCGGCCTGCGCCCGAGCCGGGCGTCTCCTCGCTCTACTCCGCCGTTCCGTTCGAGCAGGATGCCAGCATTCTGATGATCGGTGAGCGCACCAACTCCAACGGATCCAAGGCATTTCGCGACGCGATGCTCGCGGAGGATTACGAGAAGTGCCTCGACATCGCCAAGGATCAGACACGCGACGGCGCGCACATGCTAGATCTCAACGTCGACTACGTCGGCCGCGACGGTGCCGCCGACATGGCTGCGTTGGCCAGCCGCCTGGCGACGGCGTCGACCCTGCCGATCATGCTCGACTCCACCGAACCTGCCGTTCTCGAAGCAGGTTTGGAGCACCTCGGTGGCCGCAGCGCGGTCAACTCGGTCAACTACGAGGACGGCGACGGGCCGGACTCGCGATTCCAGAAGATCATGCGTCTGGTCAAGGAGCACGGTGCCGCTGTCGTTGCTCTGACCATCGACGAAGAGGGACAGGCACGTACGGCCGAGTGGAAGGTGCGTGTCGCAGACCGGTTGATCACCGACATCACCGAGAACTGGGGCCTGCGCCACGAGGACATCATCGTCGACACCCTCACCTTCCCGATCTCGACGGGCCAGGAAGAGGTGCGACGCGACGGCATCGAGACCATCGAGGCCATCCGGCAGCTCAAGGAAAAGTACCCGAAGGTGCACACCACCCTCGGGCTGTCGAACATCTCGTTCGGCCTCAATCCCGCTGCGCGCCAAGTGCTGAACTCGGTGTTCCTGCACGAATGCACGCAGGCAGGCCTCGACACCGCCATCGTGCACGCGTCGAAGATCCTGCCGATGAACAAGATTCCCGACGAGCAGCGAGAGACTGCCCTCGATCTGGTGTATGACCGTCGTGCCGAGGGCTACGACCCGCTGCAGAAGCTCATGCAGCTCTTCGAGGGTGTCTCCGCGGCGTCGGCGCGCGAATCCCGCGCCGAGGAGCTCGGCCGACTGCCGCTGTTCGAGCGACTCGAACGACGCATCGTCGACGGTGAACGCAATGGCCTCGACGCCGATCTCGACACCGCGATGACCGAGAAGCCACCGCTGGAGATCATCAACGAGACCTTGCTCTCGGGGATGAAGACCGTGGGTGAACTGTTCGGCTCCGGCCAGATGCAGCTGCCGTTCGTGCTCGCCTCGGCCGAGGTGATGAAGGCTGCTGTTGCGTATCTCGAGCCGCACATGGAGGCGACCGACGACGACGGCAAGGGCCGCATCGTGCTCGGTACCGTCAAGGGCGATGTACACGACATCGGCAAGAACCTCGTCGACATCATCCTGAGCAACAACGGCTACGAGGTGGTCAATCTCGGTATCAAGCAACCGATTTCGACCATTCTGGAGGCCGCGATCGACAAGCGCGCCGACGTGATCGGCATGTCCGGGCTGCTGGTGAAATCCACCGTGGTCATGAAGGACAACCTGATCGAACTCAACTCGAAGGGTGTCGCCGAGCAATTCCCCGTTCTGCTGGGCGGAGCGGCGCTGACGCGGTCGTATGTCGAGAACGATCTGCAGGACGTCTACGAGGGCGACGTGCACTATGCACGTGATGCGTTCGAGGGCCTTCGGTTGATGGACACCATCATGACCACCAAGCGCGGCGGCGGACCGGCCCCGGACAGCCCCGAGGCACTCGCCGCGAAGGCCAAGACGGCCGAGCGCAAGGAACGCCACGAGCGCTCCAAGCGCATCGCCGAGAAGCGCAAGGCCGCCGAAGCACCGGTGGTCGTGCCCGAGCGATCCGATGTCGCTGCCGACATCGACATCCCGGTGCCGCCGTTCTGGGGCACGCGCATCGTCAAGGGCGTGTCTCTGTCGGAGTACTCGGGGCTACTCGACGAGCGGGCCCTGTTCCTGGGGCAGTGGGGTCTGCGCGGTGCCCGCAAGGGCGAAGGTGCCACGTACGAGGATCTGGTGGAATCGGAAGGCAAACCGCGCCTGCGGTATTGGCTGGATCGACTGAGCACCGACGGTATCCTCGCGCACGCGGCGCTGGTGTACGGGTACTTCCCGGCGGTCTCGGAGGGTGACGACGTCGTCGTACTCACCGAACCCGAACCCGATGCGCCCGAACGCTTTCGGTTCACGTTCCCGCGGCAGCACCGCGACCGCTTCCTCTGCATCGCGGACTTCGTTCGATCGCGTTCGGCTGCACGGGAATCGGGCAAGGTCGATGTTCTGCCGATGAACCTGGTGACGATGGGCCAGCCCATCGCGGACTTCGCCAACGAGCTGTTCGCCGCCGACTCGTACCGTGACTACCTCGAGGTCCACGGAATCGGCGTCCAGCTCACCGAAGCCTTGGCCGAGTACTGGCATCGCCGGGTACGCGAGGAGCTGAAGCTGTCCGACGGCAATTCCGTTGCCTCGGAGGATCCCACCGAGGCCGAGGGCTTCTTCAAACTCGAATATCGGGGTGCTCGTTACTCGTTCGGTTACGGCGCGTGCCCGGATCTCGAGGACCGCATCAAGCTCGCCGCTCTTCTCGAACCCGAGCGAATCGGCGTGAAGCTGTCCGAGGAACTGCAGCTACATCCCGAACAGTCGACCGATGCGTTCGTACTTCATCACCCGGAGGCCAAGTACTTCAATGTCTAGCGCAACTCACCTGCACGGTGTCCTGTGGGACATGGACGGCACACTGCTCGACTCGGAGAAGATCTGGGACGTCGCCATCGGTGAGTACTCCCGCACACTGGGAACGGAACTCAGCGCGGAGGTGCGCGAGAGCACCCTCGGCAACTCGATGTGGGATGCCCTGCGCAAGGTATTGGCGAATGCCGCGGTCGAGGTCACCGACGAGCACCTGATCCAGGGCCGCGAATGGCTGACCACGCGAGTCGGGGATCTCTTCGCCGAGGGGATTCCCTGGCGCCCCGGTGCCAAGGACGCTCTCGCTCTCGTGCGCGAGATGGGTCTGTCCACGGGGCTGGTCACCAACACCGAGCGGGGTCTGGTCGAGCGGGCTCTGGACACCTTGGGTCGCGAGTACTTCGACATCACGGTGACCGGCGACGAGGTCGAGGCTGGCAAGCCGCATCCGGCGCCCTACCTGCGCGGAGCTGCACTGCTGGGACTGGATGCCGCCTCGTGTCTTGCGGTCGAGGATTCACCCACCGGGTCGTTGTCGGCGCACAGTGCCGGCTGCCCGGTGCTGGTGGTTCCGTCCGAAATCGCAGTGCAGGCCGCACCGGGATACACGATTCGCGACGGTCTCGTCGGACTGACCGCGGACGACGTCAGACGGGCATGGTCGTCCTGATCTCGACCGATTCGCACCCCTGATCGACGACGTGAAAGAATATGCAGCCGTGAAGACTTTCGATTCCCTGTTCGCCGAGCTCACCGACCGCGCGAAGACCCGTCCCGAGGGCTCGGGCACTGTCGCAGCGTTGGACGCCGGAGTTCATTTCCAGGGCAAGAAGGTCCTCGAAGAAGCTGGTGAAGTGTGGATCGCGGCCGAGCACGAGAGCGACGAGGCGCTCGCCGAGGAGATCTCGCAGCTTCTGTACTGGGTTCAGGTGATGATGGTGGGCAGAGGCATCGAGCTCGAGGACGTCTACCGACATCTGTGAGGCAAGGTCCGCACCCCTCCTACGAATTCACCGATGAAGGAAAACTCCATGCTGCGCGTAGCCGTACCCAACAAGGGCGCACTGTCCGAGTCCGCCGCCGAAATTCTCAGCGAAGCCGGCTATCGACGTCGAAGCGACTCGAAGGACCTGACGGTTCTCGATCCGGCCAACGGCGTCGAGTTCTTCTTTCTCCGCCCCAAGGACATCGCAATCTACGTCGGATCCGGTCAGCTGGATCTGGGCATCACCGGACGCGACCTGGCGCTGGATTCCGGTGCCGCGGTCGAGGAGCGCCTGGCACTCGGATTCGGTCGTTCGACCTTCCGCTACGCCGCGCCGGCGGGCAAGGAGTGGGCACCCGAGGACCTGGGCGGACTGCGCATCGCGACGTCCTATCCCAACCTGGTTCGTAAGGATCTGGCCGCCCGAGGACTCGAGGCAACCGTCATTCGCCTCGACGGCGCAGTCGAGATCTCCATCCAGCTCGGGGTCGCCGACGCGATCGCCGACGTCGTGGAGTCGGGACGATCGCTGCGTCAGAACAACCTCGTCGCCTTCGGTGAATCTCTCTGCGATTCGGAGGGAGTGCTGATCGAACGAGCAGGCACCCCGGGCACGGACTCCGCGCGCAAGCAACTGATCGCCCGCGTACAGGGTGTCGTCTTCGCGCAGCAGTATCTGATGCTCGATTACGACTGCCCCAAGTCGATCCTCGACGAAGCAGTCAAGATCACTCCTGGAATCGAGTCGCCGACTTTGGCACCGATGGTCGACGACAACTGGGTTGCCGTGCGCGCCATGGTGTCTCGTAAGGTGCACAACAACGTCATGGATCAGCTCGCCGAGCTCGGTGCCAAGGCCATCCTCGCCTCCGACATCAGGTCCTGCCGCGCCTTCTAGATCCGATACGGCCGTCAGCTCCGACGCCGAACCAACACCGTCTGAGCGATGCGACCGACCGGACCCAGTTCGTCGCTGAGTGTGCCCGCACACATGGCGATACCGTCGGGCCCGGTGGAGGTCTCCGCCGACACCCCGATCCATTCGCCCTGCGGCACTCGGAACACGTGCACGGTCAGGTCGGTGTTCAAGAACGTCCACTCGTCGATCGGGAGCTTCGCTCCGATTCCGTTGGCGATGTCCGCGATCGAGAAGAGCCTTTCGAGGGGCGTCATCGATTCACCCTGCACGAGAACAGGTGTGGGCCTGGCCCAGATCTCGCCCGGCCCATCCGCACCGAGCCCGGTGAGCATCTTGAACTCGACGGCGTCGAGATAGCCCGACGACCAGGTGCCACCGAAGGCGTAGTCGACACCGTCGCTCACCGGTCGCATCACCGGATCGCCCGAGTGTGCAACGTCGTCGGTCGGTACGGTGCGCATGCGCCATGCGCTGCCGCGGGCCACCGCGCGCGCAGTTCCCGAGGTGCCTTCCGCCCAGAGCTCCGCGACGACGAGTTCGATGTTCGCACCGGGTCGCTCCGTCCATGCCCGAATCTCGATGTCCCCGACAGGAATCGGCCCGAGAATGTCGACGGCCACGCGACTGATACGGGTGTCCTCCCTGACGTCCACTCGCTCGAGCGCACGGACCAACAGGGCCGACGGTGGAGCGCCGTGCTGCATCGTCGGTGCCCACAGGCTGACGGTGTGCTCGGTGGCGGTGACCCTCTCGTGGCCTTCTCTGCCGACCCCGGCGGGAACGAAGAAGGCATTCGGAACCGTCACAGCTCGGCGCCCGTCGGTTCGGCAGCGGCCGTGGGCCAACCCGGATAAGCCGGGGGAGTACCGCCGAACTCCGGACACAGCGCCTGGTGGTCGCACCACTTGCACAGTGCGCCTTTCTTGGCGCGGAAGTCACCGGTCTCACCCGCCGCCAGAATCGCCTTCCAGATCGCGGACAGCATGCGCTCGAACCTTCGCAGTTCACCCTCGTCGGGGGTGTAGGTCAGCTCCTGCTTGTCGGAGAGATACATCAACTTCAGTTGCGCTGGAACGACTCCACGCATCCGCATGATCATCAGGGCATAGAACTTCATCTGGAACAGCGCCTTGGACTCGGTGAACTCCCGTGGAGCCCGGCCCGTCTTGTAGTCGACGACGCGGATCATCCCGTTCGGTGCCACGTCGATCCGATCGATGAATCCGCGCAGCGGCGTACCGTCGTCGAGCACGATTTCCACTCGTTGTTCACAGGACTCGGGCTCGAACCGAGTGGGGTCTTCGAGTTCGTAATAGCCGGCGACCAGCGCACGAGCCCGGTCGAGAAACGCCGGTCGCTCGTCCACCGGGACCAGAGTCTCTATGTCGGGTGACCGAGCGACCACTCGCTCCCAGGCCGGATCGACGAGCTCTCGCGCAGTGGTCGGCACACGATCCTGTGCGGGCAACGCGTACAGGGCCTCCAATGCGGCATGCACCACAGTTCCCTTCACCTGAGCTTCGGTGGAGACCTCGGGAATTCGGTCGACGGCACGGAGGCGATAGAGGAGTGGGCACTGCTTGAAATCACCTGCGCGCGAAGGCGACAACGCCGGCGTACTACGAGAACCGGTCGTCGACGGCGAGGGGTGCGCAGTGTCGCCGAGATCGAGTAGAGGCAAGTCGATGGGCGTCGACACGGAAATACTCACGACTGCGAGACTATGCCGTTGGTCCGACATCTTCGGTCAAGGCCGTAGTCTGGCACGTCGAGTCGTCCCAGGTGTCGGACCGAACAGGTCGGGCGTCCAACAGAGCAACGAAAGCAGGTTCCGCTGTGCCGTCCGGTGATGCTGTGTCCTTCGGTGATTCCGCGTCCGCGTCTACCGACGGGTCCGAGGTCGACGCGATCGTCGATGCCCCGGTCATCGGTGCGGACGAAGTGGTCAGCGCGAGTGTCGACGAAATCGAACTCGACGAAGCTTCGACGGCCGACGACGGCATCCCGGTCGAGCCGGTTCCGACCGGACCCGCCCGCAGCGGGCCGTTCCGCGTCGGAGATCGAGTCCAGCTGACCGACGGGAAGGGCCGCCATTACACGGTTGTTCTCGAGGCGGGCAAGGAGTTCCACACCCATCGGGGCGGAATCACCCACGACAAACTTCTCGGTGCCGACGAGGGCAGCGTCGTCACGTCCGTCAACGGCACCCCTTACCTCGCGCTGCGGCCCCTGCTGACCGACTACGTGCTGTCGATGCCGCGTGGCGCGCAGGTCATCTACCCCAAGGACGCAGCCCAGATCGTGCACGAGGGTGACATGTTCCCCGGGGCGCGCGTGCTGGAGGCCGGTGCCGGATCCGGCGCTCTGACGTGCTCGCTGCTGCGTGCCGTCGGCACGGCAGGCACGGTCATCTCCTACGAGATCCGCCAGGACCATGCCGACTACGCGATCAAGAACGTCGAGACCTTCTTCGGCGAGCGGCCGTCCAACTGGCACCTGACGGTGGCCGACGTGGATCAATTCGGTGTCGATCGTCCCGGTGAGCAGGTCGATCGGGTCGTCCTCGACATGCTCGCGCCCTGGGACGCACTGCCCGCCGTATCGAAAGCTCTCGTTCCGGGCGGCGTGCTGCTCGTCTACGTCGCCACGGTGACACAGTTGTCCAAGGTCGTCGAAGCCCTTCGGGCGCAGGAGTGCTGGACCGAACCCCGTTCGTGGGAGTCGATGGTGCGTGGGTGGCACGTCGTCGGACTGGCGGTTCGTCCCGAGCATCGGATGCAGGGGCACACGGCATTCCTCGTCAGTGTCCGACGCCTCGCCGAAGGCACCGTCACGCCGAAGCCGCAGCGTCGATCCGGCAAGGGCTGACGACAAGAGCCGCCACCGGCGATTCCGACCTCGGTCTAGGCGCAGGGAGCCTGCCCCATCGCGAGGATCTGGCAGGTGCTGGCATCGGAAAGCTTCCAGTCGCCGTCGATCAGCACCCAGGTCTGCGGGGACGGAGCTGCCGTTCCCTGAGGCGTGGCAATAGCGACGTCGGCGGTGGATGTCTCGCCCTCGACCGTCGGTTCGGCCACCTCGAAGGTGATCGCGCCGTAGTTCGCCAGGGCCGCGGTCATCGTTTCGAGGTTGGTCAAGCGTGCCTGTCCGTTCTCGACCGCGGCCGCCTTCGTCGCCGCGTCGACGTCCGCGGCCACCAGCTGCAGCAGAGATGCTTCGAGTTCGCCGGAGGTCGGCGGCGCGACGGCGGGTGCATCGGTTGCCGTGGCGCTGCTCTCGGCGGCCGACGTCGAATTGTGATCGGTCCGATCGGATTCGTCGGCCGAGCTGCACCCGGCTACCGACATCACTGCTGCCGCGAGCGCGACACCTGCCGAGAAAATGCGCATCTTCACTGGTGAAGCCCCTGATTCCGTGGTCGGTCCGCTGATTGGTCAGGTGAGGCTAACATGAACTCGACCGACGCTCGGGTGCGGTCGAACACACTGCTTCTCCGTCCCGATCGTGGTGTCGGTCCGCACATTCGGGCCGGTGCCGGTAGCGTTGATAGATCGTCACTGGGAGGAGTCGCTCATGAGCTCAACAGACAATCCGGATGTGGCCGCGGCCAGAGCCGAACTGGACGCCGTGCGAGCCGAAGCTGCTTCACTGCGCCGTCAACTGGGGGAGTCCCCCGAGCAGGTACGCGAACTCGAAGGTCGCGTCGATTCGCTCTCGCTCCGCAACGCGAAGCTGATGGACACCCTGAAAGAGGCCAGGCAACAGCTCATCGCGCTCCGCGAGGAAGTGGACCGCCTCGGCCAACCACCGAGTGGCTACGGCGTTCTGCTGAGCGTCTTCGACGATGGAACGGTCGACGTGTTCACCTCCGGACGCAAGATGCGGCTGACGTGCTCACCCAACATCGAGGCCGACTCGCTGGCACCGGGACAGACGGTGCGCCTGAACGAAGCGTTGACCATCGTCGAGGCCTGCACCTTCGACCAGGTCGGCGAGATCAGCACTCTGCGTGAGCTTCTGGGCGACGGATCGAGGGCACTCGTCGTCGGTCATGCCGATGAGGAGCGAGTCGTGTGGCTGGCCAAGCCGTTGATCGACATGGTCAACGACGAGGCTCCCGTCGACCCGGACGAACCGTCCCGCAAACTGCGCCCTGGCGATTCCCTGCTCGTCGACACCAAGGCCGGCTACGCCTTCGAGCGAGTCCCCAAGGCCGAGGTGGAGGACTTGGTCCTCGAAGAGGTGCCGGACGTCGGGTACGAGGACATCGGTGGTCTCGGTCGACAGATCGAGCAGATTCGCGACGCCGTGGAACTCCCGTTCCTGCACAAGGATCTGTTTCGCGAATACTCGCTGCGTCCGCCCAAGGGTGTTCTGCTCTACGGTCCTCCCGGCTGCGGAAAGACGTTGATCGCCAAGGCTGTTGCCAATTCGTTGGCCAAGAAGATCGCCGAGGCACGCGGGCAGGACGCCAAGGAAGCGAAGTCGTTCTTCCTCAACATCAAGGGCCCCGAACTGCTCAACAAGTTCGTCGGCGAGACCGAACGTCACATCCGCATGATCTTCCAGCGAGCACGGGAGAAGGCGTCCGAGGGCACCCCGGTCATCGTGTTCTTCGACGAGATGGACTCGATCTTCCGCACCCGTGGTTCGGGAGTCTCGTCCGACGTCGAGACGACGGTCGTTCCGCAGCTGCTCGCCGAGATCGACGGCGTGGAGGGGCTCGAGAACGTCATCGTGATCGGTGCCTCCAACCGTGAGGACATGATCGACCCCGCGATCCTGCGGCCCGGTCGCCTGGACGTCAAGATCAAGATCGAGCGGCCCGACGCCGAATCGGCACAGGACATCTTCTCCAAGTACCTGACCGATTCACTGCCGGTCAACGCCGACGATGTCGCAGAGTTCGGTGGAGACCGCGCTGCGTGCATCCGAGGGATGATCGACCGCGTCGTCGAGCGCATGTACGCCGAAAGCGACGACAACCGCTTCCTCGAGGTCACGTATGCCAACGGAGACAAGGAAGTTCTGTACTTCAAGGACTTCAACTCCGGTGCCATGATCCAGAACATCGTCGACCGCGCGAAGAAGTACGCCATCAAATCGGTACTGGAAACCGGCAACGGCGGTCTACGAATTCAGCACCTGTTCGACTCCATCGTCGACGAGTTCGCCGAGAACGAAGATCTGCCGAACACCACGAACCCGGACGACTGGGCTCGAATCTCCGGCAAGAAGGGCGAGCGGATCGTCTACATCCGCACGCTGGTCACCGGCAAGAACGCCAGCGCGAGCCGGGCGATCGACACCGAGGCCAACACCGGCCAGTACCTGTAGATCCTGTACAGAGCAGTATCGGGGCGCGTCCGCACAGGGCGCGCCCCGATCTGTGTCCAGGTGCCGTCTAGGCTCGACTCATGCAGCGCATCATCGGTATCGAGGTCGAGTACGGCATTTCTTCGCCCACCGAGCCCACCGCCAATCCGATCCTGACGTCGACCCAGGCAGTGTTGGCCTACGCGGCCGCTGCAGGGGTACCGCGGGCCAAGCGCACGCGCTGGGATTACGAGGTCGAGTCGCCTCTGCGTGACGCTCGCGGCTTCGACCTCGGACGCTTCAGCGGCCCCGCGCCGGTGATCGACGCCGACGAGATCGGCGCAGCCAACATGATTCTCACCAACGGTGCTCGCCTGTACGTCGATCACGCTCACCCCGAGTACTCGGCTCCGGAGGTACGTGACCCGCTGGATGCAGTGATCTGGGACAAAGCAGGCGAACGCGTGATGGAAGCTGCCGCCCGCCATGCGTCGAGCGTCCCGGGAGCACCGCGCCTTCAGCTGTACAAGAACAACGTCGACGGTAAGGGTGCGTCGTACGGCACCCACGAGAACTACCTGATGTCGCGCGAGACACCGTTCTCGGCCGTCGTCGCCGGTCTGTCGCCGTTCTTCGCCTCGCGGCAGGTCATCACCGGGTCGGGACGCGTCGGAATCGGCCAGTCCGGTGACGAAGCGGGCTTCCAGCTCTCGCAGCGGGCGGACTACATCGAGGTGGAGGTGGGCCTGGAGACCACCCTCAAGCGCGGCATCATCAACACGCGCGACGAACCGCACGCGGATGCGGACAAGTACCGCCGCCTGCACTGCATCATCGGCGACGCGAATCTCGCCGAGATGTCGACCTACCTCAAGGTCGGCACCACAGCGCTCGTGCTCGACCTCATCGAAGCGGGGGTCGACCTGTCCGATCTGCAGCTGGCCAGGCCGGTGACCGCAGTCCATCAGATCAGCCACGATCCGACGCTGCGCAAGGCCGTCGCTCTCGCCGACGGCCGCGAACTGACGGGTCTTGCGCTGCAGCGGATCTACCACCAGCGCGTTGCGAAATTCGTGGCTGCCGAGGGCAGCGACGATGCGCGCGCACTGGACGTGCTCGACAAGTGGGCCATGGTTCTCGACCTTCTCGAACGAGATCCGATGGAGTGCGCACATCTGCTGGACTGGCCGGCGAAACTGCGCCTGCTCGAAGGGTTCCGCCAGCGGGAGGGGCTCGGGTGGTCGGCTCCGCGGCTGCATCTGGTCGACCTGCAGTACTCCGATGTGCGGCTGGACAAAGGACTCTACAACCGGCTGGTTGCTCGTGGGTCGATGGATCGACTGGTCACCGAGCAGCAGGTGCTCGATGCCGTCGGCACCCCGCCGGACGATACGAGGGCGTACTTCCGCGGCGAGTGCCTACGCAAGTTCGGGGCCGACATCGCTGCAGCGAGCTGGGACTCGGTCATCTTCGATCTCGGCGGCGACTCCCTCGTTCGCATCCCGACCCTCGAGCCGCTCAGAGGCACCAAAGCGCACGTCGGGGCACTGCTCGAGTCGGTCGACAGCGCCGCAGAACTCGTCGATCAGCTCACCAACTGACGCACCCGAGAACCGGTGCCGACTATTCGCGGTGTCTTGCCAACCGGCGGAGTCGGTCTGTCGGTAGGGTAAAGGTCCGTGCACTTTCGGCGGAACGTTCGGTTGCACTTGCACATCCACGACGGTGCACCTGGAATCGACCGGTGAGAGTGCAGTAGATCTGTTTTCTCGATATACGGAGGAGGTCGGCGACTATGGCACAGGAGCAGACACGGCGCTCTGGCGGCGGCGACGACGATGAGGTTCCCGGCGACACCGGAGCCGGTGGTCAGGAACGACGCGAGAAGCTGGCCGAGGAGACCGACGACCTTCTCGACGAGATCGACGACGTGCTCGAGGAAAACGCCGAGGACTTCGTCCGCGCCTACGTTCAGAAGGGCGGCCAGTGACGGTGGATCGTTCGGACCCGCGGTCGGTCGGCGACGGCACGGCGATCCCCTTCGGGTCCAGCAGCTCGTCGTTCTCCGATTACCTGCGTCAGCACGCCCCTCATCTGTTGCCCGAGAGCGGTATCGCAGCGGATCTGGCGTCTCACACCGCGAACGGCGGCTCGGACAAGTCCGGCATCGCTCCGCATGGGACGACGATCGTCGCACTGACCTACGCGGGCGGAGTTCTGATCGCCGGTGATCGGCGTGCCACGCAAGGCAATCTGATCGCCAATCGCGACATGCAGAAGGTCTACGTCACCGACGACTACTCCGCTGCGGGCATCGCCGGGACGGCAGGCATCGCGATCGAACTGGTACGGCTCTTCGCCGTCGAACTCGAGCACTACGAGAAGATCGAAGGCGTGCCGCTCACGTTCAACGGCAAGGCCAACAAGCTGTCGTCGATGGTGCGAAGCAACCTCGGTGCCGCGATGCAGGGGCTCGCCGCCGTCCCGTTGCTGGTCGGATTCGACATCGACATCTCGGATCCGGATCGAGCCGGACGGATCGTGTCCTACGACGTGGTCGGTGGGCGCTACGAGGAGCGTTCGGGCTACCACGCGGTGGGATCGGGATCGCTGTTCGCCAAGTCCGCGCTCAAGAAGCTCTATCGCCCCGGAATGACCGAGGAGGAGGCGATACGTGCGGCGGTGGAATCGCTGTACGACGCCGCCGACGACGATTCGGCCACCGGTGGTCCCGACGTCACCCGCGGGATCTACCCGACGGCCGTCGCCATCACCAGCGTCGGGGCGGACGATGTTGCGCACGAGCGAATTTCGGCTGCAGCTCGGTCCGTCCTCGCGGAGCGAACCGAGAGTGCAGCGCATTCCGGCGGCGCCGAGCATCACACCCGGGCCGGCCAACAAGTGAGCGAAGGGGGTAGCGCACCATGACGATGCCGTACTACGCATCTGCCGAACAGATCATGCGCGATCGTTCGGAGTTGGCGCGCAAGGGAATCGGCCGCGGCCGCAGCGTCATCGTGCTGACGTACGCGGACGGGGTCCTGTTCGTGGCCGAGAACCGTTCGACAGCGTTGCACAAGGTGAGCGAACTCTACGACCGGATCGGCTTCGCAGCCGTGGGCAAGTACAACGAGTTCGAGAACCTGCGCAAGGCCGGTATTCAGCACGCCGACATCAAGGGATACACCTACGATCGGCGTGACGT
The DNA here is from genome assembly GCF_040636045.1 of Rhodococcus sp. NPDC006774. Taxonomy (NCBI): domain Bacteria; kingdom Bacillati; phylum Actinomycetota; class Actinomycetes; order Mycobacteriales; family Nocardiaceae; genus Rhodococcus; species Rhodococcus sp. NPDC006774. The sequence goes on from NZ_JBEYIW010000008.1 coordinate 215,148, forward strand.
GACCGGCCGTTCGCTCGCCAAGACGTATGCGCAGGCACTCGGCACGATCTTCACCGAGCAGCTCAAACCGTACGAGGTCGAGATCTGTGTCGCGGAGGTGTCGCATCAGGACGAGCCGATCGCGACGCAGCTCTACCGCATCACCTACGACGGATCCATCGTCGACGAGCAGGATTTCGTCGTCATGGGCGGGACGACCGAGCCGATCGTGGCTGCACTGAAGGACACGTACCGCTCCGGGCTCGATCTCGCCGACGCGGTTCGTGTCGCCGTCGACGCACTCACGGCAGGTCCGGCGACACCGCCTGCGGCGGGCGGCGAGCCGGAGAAGAAGGTTCTCGAGGTGTCGGCGCTCGAGGTTGCGGTGCTGGACCAGGGGCGGCCGCGACGAGCGTTCAGACGCATTGCCGGAGCCGCGTTGGAGGACATGTTGCCGACGCCGACTGCGGCGGTCGAGACGGTACCCGACACCGAGGGTGCACCGCCTTCCTGACGGTCGGTCCCCACACTCGTACGGCCTCGTGCGCTACCGCTTCCGGTAGAGCGCGAGGCCGTTCTTGTCACTGGTGAACTCGAACGACGTTCCGTCGCCCACCACTTCGCCGTCGGCCGCGAGCGCGACGGCGGCACCCTCCACCTCGACGGTCAGCTTCTTCACCGCTCGACGGACGTAGGCGGGCGACGAGCCGAGGGTGCCGGTCAACGTTGCACACAGCAGTCTGGTCCTGGATGCCTTCGGCTCCGACGGCAGAAACCGAACATCGAGCGTTCCGGTGTGAATGCTGCTGCGAGACATGGGGACCTGGTCTGTCGGTACGTAGTTGCCGTTACCGACGAACAGCATCCAGACCGAGTGCCTGGTGCCGTCGAGCCGGATGTTCAGCGGTTCGGCAGCAGCCAGCACCCTCGTCATCGCGATCGCGGCGGCCGGCCATTTGCCGATTCGGCGCTGCAGCTTCTGACGCAGCCGCACCGAGTCGGGGTAGCCACCGAATGTGGCGGTGTTGACGAACGACACGCTGCGGCCGTCGACGGACACCTCGGCGATGTCCACCAGTTCGGCGGTGCCCGCTTCGACGGCAGCAGCAGTGTCCTCCACGACGGTCAGCCCGGTGTCGCGAGCGAAGTGGTTGAGGGTGCCACCCGGAAATGCTGCGAGCGGCAAGCCGTTCCGCACCGCCGATGCGGCAACACTGACCACCGTGCCGTCGCCACCGCAGACACCGAGGGCGCGCGGAGACGTGCTTCGAATCCGCTGCTCCAGTTGCTCGTTGAAGTCCTGATCGGGATCGGGCACGAACAGATCGGCGTCGGGAAGTGCTCGACGGATCGCATCGGGCACCGCTTCCGAATCGTCGCCCGAACCCGGATTGACCAGCACCAGCAGCCCCCGGCCGCCGTGCAGTGGCTCGACCTCGGCCGGGGAGCCCAGATCGGCGGGCTTTTCCGACCGCACGGCCCACCAGCGACGGGTGGACAATGCGATGGCCGAGCCGAGAGCGGCACCGGCGATGACGTCCGTCGGCCAATGCACCCCGACGTGGACCCGCGAATAACACACCGCGGCCGCGACGGGTGCCAGCAGCGCGCCCGCCACCGGGGATTCGATCGCCACCGCCGTGACGAACGCAGCCGCCGACGCCGAATGCCCGGAGGGAAACGACGACGACACCGGCGGAGCCAGGACCTGGCGCAGGACGGGAACCGACTCGGAATCGGGACGAGTCCTTGGGAACAGCGGTTTGAGCAGCCCGTTCGCCACCGAGCTCGCACCCGCCAGCGCCACGAGACCCCGAACGCCGCCGCGTCGGGCCGGGCCACCTGCAGCCACGAGAAGTGCGGCCGCGCCGAGCCACAGACGACCGTGGTCGGCGGCGTTACTCAGTGCGCGCAGGCCGCCGTCAGCTCTGCTCTGCCGCAGGGCGGCACTTCGAGCAACCAGGGACAGATCCCACGCGTGAACGGTCGTCGAGATCGAGGTGCGCGTGGAAGTCATGACGCCCAGCCTAGGCACGTGCGACGGCATCTTCACGGACGGACGACATCGGGGCGCTCCGACACATCGTTTCGAGGGTTGCGTTGTAGTGTCGAAGTGTGCAGCGACGAATTATGGGCATCGAGACAGAGTTCGGTGTCACATGTACTTTCCACGGACATCGACGGCTGAGTCCGGACGAAGTGGCTCGCTATCTGTTTCGCCGAGTCGTCTCGTGGGGTCGCAGCTCGAATGTGTTCCTTCGCAACGGTGCCCGCCTGTACCTCGACGTGGGCTCGCACCCCGAGTACGCCACCGCCGAGTGCGACAGTCTGCTGCAGTTGGTCACCCATGACCGCGCCGGCGAGCGGGTCTTGGAAGACCTGCTCATAGACGCCGAGCAGCGCCTGGCAGAAGAGGGCATCGGGGGCGATATCTATCTGTTCAAGAACAACACCGACTCGGCGGGAAACTCCTACGGCTGCCACGAGAACTTCCTCGTCCAGCGTGCCGGTGAGTTCTCCCGAATCTCGGACGTGCTGCTGCCGTTCCTGGTCACGCGCCAGTTGATCTGTGGCGCAGGCAAGGTACTCCAGACGCCGAAGGCTGCGACGTTCTGCCTGTCGCAGCGCGCCGAGCACATCTGGGAAGGCGTCTCCTCGGCAACCACTCGTTCCCGGCCGATCATCAACACTCGCGACGAACCGCACGCCGACGCCGAGAAGTACCGCCGCCTGCACGTCATCGTGGGCGACTCGAACATGGCCGAGACGTCGACGATGCTCAAGGTCGGAACGGCAGCCCTCGTTCTCGAAATGATCGAGGCGGGTGTGTCCTTCCGAGATTTCGCATTGGACAATCCGATTCGCGCCATCCGCGAGGTCAGTCACGATCTCACCGGACGGCGTCCCGTTCGACTGGCCGGGGGACGACAGGCCAGCGCCCTCGACATTCAGCGCGAGTACTACGCACGAGCCGTCGAGCACCTCAAGACGCGCGAGCCGAACACTCAGGTGGAACAGGTCGTCGACCTGTGGGGACGAACGCTCGACGCCATCGAGACCCAGGATTTCGCGAAGGTGGACACCGAGATCGACTGGGTCATCAAGCGCAAACTGTTCCAGCGTTACCAAGACCGGTACTCGATGGAGCTGTCCGATCCCAAGATCGCTCAGTTGGACCTGGCTTACCACGACATCAAGCGCGGCCGGGGAGTGTTCGACCTGTTGCAGCGCAAGGGGTTGGCCAAGCGCGTCACCGAGGACGAACAGATCGACGAGGCCGTGGACCTGCCGCCCCAGACTACCCGAGCCAAGCTGCGCGGAGAATTCATCACGGCCGCCCAGGAGGCAGGTCGCGACTTCACGGTCGACTGGGTGCACCTCAAGCTCAACGATCAGGCTCAGCGAACCGTGCTCTGCAAGGATCCGTTCCGCTCGGTCGACGAGCGAGTGGAGAGGCTGATCGCGTCGATGTAGTGCCCGACGCAGTCGGGTCGTTACCGCTGCGGCCACCCACGAGCAACTAGGCTCGACTGTCGTGGCCACCACCAAAGTCGAACGCCTGATGAATCTGGTCATCTGTCTGCTGTCGACACGTCAGTTCCTCACCGCGGAGTGGATCCGCGAGAGCGTTGCCGGATACGACGACTCCACCAGCCACGAAGCGTTCAGCAGGATGTTCGAGCGGGACAAGAACGAACTGCGTGACCTCGGTGTCCCGTTGGAGACCGGTACCGCCACCAGATTCGGTGGCGTCGAGGGCTATCGCATCAACCGCGATGCCTACGAACTGCCCGACATCGACCTCACCAGCGAGGAATCGGCCGCCGTCGCGGTCGCCGTCAAGCTGTGGGAGTCGCCCGAACTCACCTCCGCGGCACAGAGTGCGTTGCTCAAACTCCGAGCCGCGGGAATTCAGGTCGACCAGAACGAGTCCGCCGCGTCGGTGACCGCGGTTCCCGCACGCACTCGCGGCTCCGAACCTGCGCTGGGAGCCTTGCTGGCCGCGATCGACGACGGCAAGTCGGTGCGGTTCCAACACCGCCCGTCGTTGACCGAGCCGTTCACCACCAGAACCGTCCAGCCCTGGGGTGTCGTGACGTTTCGCGGTCGCTGGTATCTGGTGGGACACGACGTGGACCGCAACGACACCCGCACGTTTCGCCTCTCCCGAATCGGCGACGAGGTCAAGTCGTTCGGCACCCCGCAGAGCGTCCGCAGGCCCGACGGCGTCGATCTGCAGGACATCGTCCGTCGAGTCGCGGGTACGTCCTCGGTATCGGGCACGGCCCGGGTATGGCTGCACGACGGAAGGGCGCTGGAATTGCGCAGGATGGGAACGGTGGTCGGCGTGCAGAGCCTCGGTACCCGCAGCGGCACTGTCGTCGAGGTTCCCGTGCGGTCCTGGGATTGGATCTCGCGGTTGATCGCAGGTCACGGAGCGGATGCGGTGGTACTCGAACCCGCCGAGCTGCGCGCAGACGTGATCTCGACCCTGCAGACAGCGGCCGACGTGGAGAACGAGCGATGAGCGCGCGACTGTCGGTTCGGCTGGCCAGGTTGCTCAACATGGTGCCGTTCTTCATGGCGAATCCCGGGTTGAGCGCCGAGGAGGCCGCGCGGGAGCTGGGGGTGTCGACGGCGACGCTGATGGCCGATCTCAATCAGCTCTGGATGTGCGGTCTGCCCGGCTACGGCCCGGGTGATCTGATCGATCTGTCGTTCTCCGAGGAGAGCATCGACGTGACGTTCTCGGCCGGGATCGATCGACCGCTACGCCTGACGTCGACCGAGGCGACGGCTCTGTTGGTTGCGCTTCGATCTCTGACGTCGATGCCCGGCATGGTCGACCCGTCCGCCGCTCAGCGAGCGATCGCGAAGATCGAGACCGCAGCAGGCTCGGCGGCGGCCAACGTGCCACTTTCGTCCGATCACGACGGAGCAGGTGCAGAGGAGGGCCCGGTCTCGAGTACCGTCCGATCTGCCCTGCGTCACCGGCACGCGTTGGAACTGACCTACTACTCCGCGTCGCGGGATGTCGTCACCGAGCGAACCGTCGACCCGATCAGGACGGTGGTCGTCGACGACCACAGCTACGTGCAGGCGTGGTGCCGAAGCGCCGAGGGAGTTCGACTGTTCCGGTTCGACCGCATCGACTCGGCCACCGAGCTCGACGAACCGGCCGCGCCGCCGGAATCGGTGCAGGACGAGGACGCCTTCGAGATCTTCAACGACGATCCCTCGCTGTCGCAGGCGCGGCTGAAGGTGTCGCCTGCCTTCACCTGGATCCTGGACTACTACCCGATGACACAGGTCGCTGCGGATGCGGACGGGTCGATAGTGGTCACGATGCGGTTCGCGACGCTGCAGTGGATGACTCGGTTGACGTTGGGCTTCGGCGGCGGCGTCACGGTACTGGCACCTGAATCCTTGGTGAACTCCGTCCGCGACCGAGCGCGTTCGGCCCTGGATGCGTACGCCGAGCTCGACGCCACCGGCGTGGACGGCACCGTCGCCACATGAACGCGGGGCAAACCCGCGGCCGCCGCTGCCGGAGGCGGTACCCGCGGTCGGGTACGCTCGATTCATCTGATCTGTAGGAGGTTCGCATGGGATTCACCAGTCCCTGGCACTGGGCCATCGTTGCGGTGGTCGTCATCATTCTGTTCGGTTCCAAGAAGCTGCCCGAGGCTGCTCGCGGACTCGGCCGGTCGTTGCGCATCTTCAAGAGCGAGGTGAAGGAGATGCAGAACGACGGCAAGTCGGACGCCGACACTGCGACGGCACAGCAGCCGACCGCTCCCGCACAGCTGCCCTCGCCTGCGCCCGTCGTGCAGCCGAACAGCGAGACCCAGCACGACGCCAAGTCTGCCTGAGCGCACGGCCGCTCAGCACACCTTCGGTGCCAAGTGGCACCGAAGGTTCACTGCTGTCGGTGACGGCCCTCCGCCGCCGTCCGACCGAAGAAGGCTGACCGTAGAACACCATGCGCATTCCGTTCGATCCGCGGCGTAGCAAGCGCCGAGTCAATCCCGACGGCACCATGTCGTTGGTCGATCACCTGTACGAGCTGCGAACCCGGCTCCTGTGGTCGTTGGTAGCAGTTGCAGTGACGACTGCTTTCGGGTTCTTCTGGTACTCGCACACCATCTTCGGCGTCGAGAGCCTCGGCGACCTCCTACGGGGTCCCTACTGCACGCTCGATCCCAGCCTTCGCGCGAATCTGAGCAACGACGACCAGTGTCGTCTGTTGGCGACCGGACCGTTCGATCAGTTCCTGTTGCGATTCAAGGTCGCGTTCACCGCCGGTGTCGTGCTGGCCTGCCCCATCTGGCTGTATCAGATCTGGGCGTTCATCACGCCGGGCCTGTACGCCAACGAACGTCGACACGCGGTGTCGTTCGTCTCCGCAGCGGCAGCGCTTTTCGTCGCCGGAGCCGTCCTGGCCTACTTCGTGGTCGCCAAAGGCCTGCACTTCCTGCTCTCCATCGGTGACAACGTGCAGATCACTGCCCTGAGCGGCGATCAGTACTTCGGATTCCTGATCAACCTCCTCATCATCTTCGGCGTCAGTTTCGAGATTCCGTTGCTGGTCGTCGCCCTGAATTTTGTCGGCGTACTCACCTACGAGCGACTCAAGGCATGGCGTCGAGGTCTCATCTTCGGGCTGTTCGTCTTCGCGGCCATCGCAACTCCGGGGCAGGACCCGTTCTCGATGCTGGCCTTGGCCTTGGCGTTGACGGTTCTCTTCGAGATGGCAGTGCAGATTGCGCGGATTCACGACAAGCGTAAGTTGCGCAAGAGAAGAGACGAATGGGGTGATGTGTCAGATGACGAAGCAACACGTATCGAAGGCGCAAGTACGATCGAGTCCCCACACGCTGTCGCTCCGACACCGCCGCCCAGCGGATTCGGTGCTGCGACCCGCACCCAGTCACAGTACGACGACACCATCTGATTCCGGCCGCTTCGTTGGGACCAGCGCATGACGGAGACTACGGCGGACGTCCAGCTGAGTCCGAAACCTACTCAGCTGCAACGCTTCTCGGCCGAACTCGGTTTCCCGCTCGATCGGTTCCAGGTCGATGCATGTACTGCTCTGGAGAACGGCCACGGCGTTCTGGTCTGTGCCCCCACCGGTGCCGGCAAGACCGTCATCGGCGAGTTCGCGGTGCACCTGGCGCTCGCCGCGGGACGTAAGTGCTTCTACACCACCCCGATCAAGGCGCTGAGCAACCAGAAGTTCGCCGAGCTGACCGCGCGGTACGGGCGCGACACGGTCGGGCTGCTGACCGGAGACTCGTCGATCAACCCCGATGCCCCCATCGTCATCATGACGACCGAAGTGCTGCGCAACATGCTCTACGCATCATCGGACGCGTTGCGGGGCCTCTCGCACGTCGTCATGGACGAGGTGCACTACCTGGCCGACCGTTTCCGAGGCGCGGTGTGGGAAGAGGTCATCCTGCACCTGTCCGACGACGTTCGACTGGTCAGCCTGTCGGCAACGGTGAGCAACGCCGAGGAGTTCGGTGCCTGGATGAGCACGGTTCGCGGTGACACCTCCGTCGTGGTGGACGAGAACCGCCCGGTGCCCCTCTCGCAGCACATCATGGTGGGCCGCCGATTGTTCGATCTGTTCGACACGCGAGCCCAGTCTGCCGACGGCAGCCAGAAGATCGTCGTCGATCGGGAACTCGTCCGGCACGTCAAACAGCGTCAGTCCCTCGACTCGATGGACCGCTGGCACGCTCCACACAGCAGAGGCCGCGGCGGTCGGTCAGGCGGCGGCGGTCGAGGTGGCGGCCATGGCAGTGGCGCGAACAACCGCCCGCTGGCCCGTCCCGATGTGATAGCCAAGCTCGACGAAGAGGGTCTGCTCCCTGCGATCACCTTCATCTTCAGCCGCGCCGGGTGCGACGGCGCTCTGACCCAGTGCATGCGTTCGCGGCTGGTGCTGACCACGCCCGAGCAGGCGGAGGAGATTCGGTACATCGTCGAGAAGCACACCTCGGAGCTGCCGCGCGAGGACCTGGAGGTTCTGGGTTTCTGGGAGTGGCGCGACGCACTCGAGCGCGGATTCGCCGCCCATCACGCCGGGATGTTGCCGGTCTTCCGGCACACCGTCGAGGAGTTGTTCGTCAAGGGCCTGGTCCGGGCGGTGTTCGCCACCGAGACGTTGGCTCTCGGGATCAACATGCCTGCCCGAACCGTCGTGCTCGAGAAGCTGGTCAAGTTCAACGGTGAGACACACGCCGAGTTGACGCCGGGGGAGTACACCCAGCTGACCGGCCGGGCCGGACGCCGCGGCATCGATGTCGAAGGACATGCCGTCGTGCTGTGGCAGCCGGGCACGGAGCCGACCGAGGTCGCGGGTCTGGCGTCGACCCGTACGTTCCCGCTGCGCAGTTCGTTCGCGCCGGCGTACAACATGTCGATCAACCTGATCGAGCAGTTCGGTGCAGCCGATTCACGTCTGTTGCTCGAAAGGTCGTTCGCACAGTTCCAGGCCGACCGCTCCGTCGTCGGGATGGTTCGCGGTATCGAGAAGAACATGCAGACGCTGGAGGCGCTCGGTGCACGCCTCGGCGGCCCCGACGGGGAGTACTTCGAGTATGCGCGGCTGCGCGAACGACTGAAGGATCGCGAGAAGACCCTCGAACGCCAGAACAGATCCGATCGGCGAGACAAGGCAGTCGATTCGCTGCGCGCACTGCGCCGCGGCGACGTGATCTCGGTGCCGACCGGTCGCCGCAGCGGCCTTGCCGTGGTTCTCGAGCCCGATGACGACCGAGCCGATCCGCGTCCGCTCGTACTGACCGAGGACAAGTGGGCCGGCCGACTCTCGGCAGCGGACTTCCCTTCTCCTGCCACACCTCTGGGCACCATGCGGCTGCCCCGTTTTGTCGACCATCGCACGGCGAAGACCAGGCGAGACCTCGCAACCGCCCTGGTGACGCGCGGAATCTCGCAGCCGTCGGACCGCATCCGACGCAAATCGACCGCAGCGGACGACAAGGAACTGGCCACCCTTCGACGAGCCATCCGATCGCATCCGGTGCACGCGCGCCCCGACCGCGACGTGCTCGGCCGCACCGGTGAGCGATACAACCGGTTGGCGCGAGAGACCGAAACGATGCGGCAGAAGGTATCGGCGACGACGAACTCCCTCGCCCGGACCTTCGACCGCATCCTGGCCTTGCTCGCCGACCGCGGTTACGTGACGGCAGGCAAGGATCCGAAGGTCACCGACGACGGCGCGCGGCTGAGTCGGATCTATTCCGAGTCCGATCTGCTGGTCGCCGAGTGCTTGCGCGGCGGCCTGTGGCAGGGCCTTTCTCCGGCGGAACTGGCGGCCGTGGTCTCGGCTGTGGTCTACGAGTCCAGGTCGGAGGGTGACATCACTCCGCACGGTCCGACGGGTCCGATTCGACACGCGCTGACCGAGACCGTGCGGGTGTGGCACGAGCTGCGGTCCGACGAAGTTCGGCACAAGCTTCCCCCGACGAGAGAACCCGACATGGGCTTCGTGAAGGCGATCTACAAGTGGGCGTCGAACCATTCGTTGGTCGATGCTCTCGTCACAGCGGGTGACAACGGCAAAGCACTCTCGGGTGGAGACTTCGTGCGTTGGTGTCGGCAGGTGATCGACCTGTTGGATCAGGTTCGGCTCGCTGCCCCGGAGCCGGAACTGTCGCGAACTGCGGCGCGGGCGATCGCAGCTCTCCGCCGCGGCGTGGTCGCGGTCGATGCCGCATGACGGGACCGAATCCGACTGCCGGGTCGGTACAGCGGCGAGTCGTACGGGCGGGTTACTGTACCCCCGACGAATCCGAATTTTCAGTGGAGGCGAGATGAGCGGCCCATACGGTCCGAACGATCCGGACAACAGCTGGTCGCGCAAGCCCGATCAGCAGGACGGCGCCGCGAAAGACACGCCGGAGACGCAGCCTGGTGGTTCTTCGGCCGAGTCACAGACTCCGACGCCTTCGGCGTGGGGTCAGTACGGACAGCCGCCGGCCGCGCCCTACGGCGAACCCGGCCAGACGGCGTACGGGCAGAGCCCACAGCAGCCCGGCGGCCAGTACCCTCAGGGCCAATACCCTCAGGGGCAGTACCCCCAAGGGCAATACCCTCAGGGCCAATACCCCCAAGGCCAATACCCACCCGCCGGCTATCCGCAGGGGCAGTACCCCCAGGCCCCGAACGCGCAGGGCGGCTATCCCCAGGGACAGAACCCCACCGCGCAGTACCCCGCCGGTCAGCAGTACGGCGCACCCTATCCCGGTGCCGGCGCGCCTGCATCGGGCGATGCGGCATACCAGAACCCCTACGCACCACAGCAATTCGGTAGTGGGCAATACGGGCCAGGGCAATACGGTCAGCAACCACAGCAGCCTTGGAATCCCAACCAGCAATATCCCAACCAGCAATATCCGAATCAGCAGGGGCCCGGGCAGCCCGGGGCCAAGTCGAAGACGCCCCTGATCATCGCAGGTGCCGTGGTCGCAGTAATCGCGGTGATCGCTGTGGTGTCGTTCTTCGCGTTCGGACGCACGACCACCCTCGATACTGCGGCGGCAGAGGAGGGCATTCGCACGGTCGTCACCGAGTCCTACGGTGCGTCCGACGTCTCCGGTGTGTCCTGTCCCCAGGACATCGAGGTCAAGGCCCGGACCAGTGTCGATTGCACCCTGACGGTCGACGGTGCTTTCAAGACGGTGACGTTGACCTTCCTCGACGACGACGCCAACTACGAGGTCTCTCTACCCAAGTAGACCCGTTTCGGTCACTCGGTCAGGTCGTCGACGCCGTGGCCGCCATCGCAGCGACGAGGCGGGCCACGGCGTTCTCGATACCGAGGGTCTCTGCGAGCGTGTTCAGCGCGTCGAGATCGGCGGGCTCGGCCGGAAGCTCGTCGGACTTCGACAGGACCACATCGGCGTCGGTGACAACCCGGACGACGGGCAGCGCCGCGTCCAGGTAGTCGCCGGCATTGGCCAGCTTCGCTCGGATGCCCTTGGCCATGTCCGACGACGGGTCGAGTGCCGCAGCGCGCAACGCACCGACGGATTCGTAGGTCATCATCAGGCTCGATGCCGTCTTCTCCCCGATACCTTTGACGCCGGGCAGGCCGTCGGAGGCATCGCCGCGCAGCAAGGCGAGTTCCGCGTACGCCGCACCCGCTCGATGAAATGGCACCCCGTAGCGCTCGGAAACCAGTGCGGGATCGAACAATTCGGCTTTGGCCAGCCCACGTCCCACGTAGAGAACGCGCACCTCGTTCGGCTCGTCGGCGGCAACCTGAAGCAGGTCTCGGTCTCCACTGACCACGACCACGGGGTCCTGACGCTCGCGCGCGGCCAGGGTCCCCAGCACGTCGTCGGCTTCGAGACCGTCTGCGCCCGCGGTCGCGATCCCCAATGCGGCGAGCACATCCATGATCATGTCCACCTGCGGTGTCAGCGTTTCCGGAACTTCTTCGCTCTCGGCGACCTCCGGGGCAGCCTCGGCCACACGGTGCGCCTTGTAGGACGGCACGAGATCGACGCGGAACTGTGGCCGCCAGTCCAGATCGAGACACACGGCCAGTCGGCTGGGTTCGGTGCGCGCGATCAACGCCGAGATCATGTCGAGGAAGCCGCGAACGGCATTGACGGGTCGCCCGTCTGGGGCCGTAATCGACTCGGGCAGTGCGTAGTAAGCCCTGAACCACAGGCTCGCACCGTCGAGGAGCAGCAACGGAGACTTTCCGGGGGCGGTCATGGCGCTCATCTTGCCGTACGGCATTAGCCTGAAGGTATGAGTGTCGATTCTTCGGTCAGTTCCTCACGTTTCTCCAGCGATGTCTATGCGTCCAGGCTCGCCCGCGCGGCTCGCCTGACGTCGGAAGCGGGCTTGGATGCCCTGTTGATCACGCCGGGTCCGGATCTGCAGTACCTGATCGGCTCGAAGGCCAGCTCGTTCGAGCGTCTCATCGCTCTGGTGGTTCCGGCGGACGGCAGCACCCCCACGGTCGTCGTTCCGCGGCTCGAGCTCGCCGCGCTGGGTGATTCCGCGGCTCAGGAGCTGTCTCTGACGCTCGTCGACTGGGTCGACGGTGTGGATCCGTACGCACTGGTGTCGGCCGCTGTTCCCGGCGGAACGAGAACAGCCGTCGCCGACGCCATGCCCGCCCTGCATTTCGTGCCGCTGGCCGGTGTCTTCGGCACGGTCCCTGTACTGGCCACGGACGTGCTGCGCGAACTTCGTATGGTCAAGGATGCAGCCGAGATCGACGCGTTGCGGCGCGCCGGTCACGCCATCGACCGCGTGCACGCCCGGATGGGTGAATGGCTTCGAGTAGGCCGCACGGAAGCTCAGATCGCGTCGGACATCGCGGCCGCGATCGTCGAAGAAGGCCACACAGCACCGGAATTCATCATCGTCGGATCCGGGCCTCACGGTGCCGATCCGCATCACGAGGTATCCGATCGAGTCGTCGAGGCGGGCGACATCGTGGTGATCGACATCGGGGGACCCGTCGCACCGGGATACAACTCCGACTCGACCCGGACCTACAGTCTCGGCGAGCCGCAGGCGGAGATCGCCGAGCAGTACGCGGTACTGGAGCGGGCCCAGCAGGCAGCTGTCGATGCGGTGGTGCCCGGTGTCACGGCGCAGTCCATCGATGCGGCCGCCCGCGCCGTCCTGGTCGACGCCGGTCTGGGGGAGGCGTTCCTCCACCGCACCGGTCACGGGATCGGCCTGTCGGTACACGAGGAGCCGTACATCGTTGCGGGTAACGACATCACGCTGACCGAAGGGATGGCGTTCAGCATCGAGCCGGGAATCTACTTCCGCGGACGGTGGGGTGCACGCATCGAGGACATCGTCGTGGTCACCGCAGACGGGTGCGAGTCGGTCAACCTCAGGCCGCACGGTCTGGCCGTCCTGCCGGTGTGACGCCACCGGACGAGACCGACTTCGTCTCGATCGTTCGATCCAATCCCGCTGTCGGCGAGATTCTTCGACGCGCACCGCAGCTCGGGCTGCCCGGGTGGTATCTGACGGCGGGTGGCCTCTTCCAGACGGTGTGGAATCACCTGGCCGGTCGGGATCTTCGTGCGGGTATCCGGGACTACGACTTCTTCTACTTCGACGACTCCGATCTGTCCTACGAAGCGGAGAACGAGGTGATCGAGTCCGCGGCCTCGGTGTTCGCCGACCTCGGTGTGGACGTCGAAGTACGCAACGAGGCGCGCGTACACCTGTGGTACGAGCAGCATTTCGGCTCTGCGATCGCGCCGTACCGAAGTACCGAGGATGCGATCGATCATTTCGTCTCCACCACGTGCTGCTTCGGCATCACCACCGACGAGGGCGGAACGGACGTCGTGTACGCACCGCACGGATTCGACGATCTCTTCGCGGGAATCGTGCGGCCGAACCCGCGGTTACCGATGCAGCACGTGTACGAGGCGAAGGCTGCTCGGTGGATCACCGAATGGCCGAACCTGACCGTCCTACCCTGGGCGTGAGGGTCGAGGAGGTGGCTCTCGTCAGCGATTCAGCAGCGAACGGCTACCCAGCACGCGCTGCACCTGTATCTCGATGACGACCCGGGTGGGGTTCTCCCTGGGTACGCGGTAGCGCTGCGCATAGCGGTTCTCCGCATCGACGACCGATTCACGGTCGTTTCGCACCGACGCGGGCCCCTCCAACGTCAGCCAGCGGGCGCCGTCGATCTGAGTGACCGCGGCGTAGGCGCCGCGACCGGCGTTGATCGCCTTCTGCGACACGTCGTTGGTGATGACCCGAGCACATCGGGATTCGGCATCGTAGGTGAAGCCGACGGCGACGACGTGCGGAGTTCCGTCGGGTCGCAGTGTCGTCAGAGTGGCCAGGTGCCGCTCGGCAAGGAATTCGAATGCGTCGTCGGCGAGGGCAGTCGCGTCTGCGGGGATTGCGGCCATGCCCCGACTGTAGTGAATGCGATTTCATCGGCAAGACTGGTCGGCGTGAGCAGACGAGGAGAACCCGCGGCCGGAACGCTGTTGCTGTTGGGCGGTCGCAGCGAGATCGGACTCGAGGTCGCTACCCGACTCGCGTCGGGGCGCACCGTCGTACTGGCCGCTCGGCGCAGCACCGACCTCGATGCCCAGCAACGACGAGTGCAGCAGGCGGGCGCGGACGCCGTCCACACCGTCGAGTTCGACGCGAACGCGATGGACACTCACGCCGAGCTTCTCGGCCGGGTTGCCGAGCGACACGGTCCTATCGGGATCGTGGTGCTGGCGTTCGGGATCCTCGGGGATCAAGCGCGTGCCGAGGACGACGCGCAGCACGCTCTCGACGTCATCACCACCGACTTCCTGGCTCAGGTTTCGGTGCTGACCCACGCCTCGACACTGCTGCGAGCACAGGGGAGTGGCGACCTGGTCGTGTTCTCGTCGGTCGCGGGTGTTCGAGTGCGACGCGCCAACTACGTGTACGGATCCGCGAAGGCCGGTCTCGACGGGTTCGCCAGCGGACTGAGCGACTCACTGCACGGCAGCGGGGTGCATCTCCTGCTCGCACGTCCCGGATTCGTCATCGGTTCCATGACCGACGGGATGACACCGGCACCCATGTCGAGTACGCCGGATCAGGTCGCCGAAAGCGTCGTCGCGGCGCTGCGCAAGCGTCGGGCCAGCGTGTGGATACCTGGGACTCTGCGACCGGTGTTCTTCGCCATGCGTCTACTGCCGCAATGGCTCTGGCGCAGAATGCCGCGCTGATGGTGGCACCCGAGCCCACTCCGATCGTGGTCGTGGGAATCGGTGCTGACGGTTGGGACGGACTGTCTCTCGGTTCCCGCACGGCCGTCGAGCAAGCAGATGTGGTGTTCGGCTCCGCTCGCCAGGTCGCGGGGGTACGGGAGCACTGCACCGAGACCAGGACATGGCCCAGTCCGTTGGTGCCGAATCTGCGGCCGATGATCGACGCCTGCGCAGGTTCTCGCGTGTGCGTGCTGGCCAGTGGGGATCCGATGTTCCATGGCATCGGGGTGACGCTGGCGCGGGAGTTCGGTGCCGAGCGCTTGAGGGTGCATCCGGCCCCGTCCTCGGTGTCGTTGGCGTGTGCCCGGTTGGGCTGGGCGCTCCACCACACCACGACGGTGTCACTGGTGAACAGTCCGGCCGAGACGGTGTTGCCCGAATTGGCCGACGGTCGTCGGATACTGGTGTTGAGCCGGGGCAGCAGCACGCCGGGTGAGATCGCGGTGGTGCTGTCCGCCAACGGTTTCGGAGCGAGCGAGATGACGGTCCTCGAACAGCTCGGCGGACCGGCCGAGCGCATCGTCGGCGGGATTGCGCGAGAGTCGACGTTCGAGAGCGTCGACCCACTCAATGTCGTTGCACTGCTGTGCGTCCGAGATCCCGACGCTGCCCGCCACACCCGCATTCCCGGCCTGGCCGATTCCGCGTACACCGGGGACGGTCAGATGACCAAGCGGGAAGTTCGAGCACTGACACTCAGCGCGTTGGCGCCAGGGCCCGGAGAGCTGTTGTGGGACATCGGGGGCGGATCGGGAACAATTGCCATCGAATGGATGCGGACCGACGAATCCTGTCGTGCAGTGACGTTCGAGAGTTCGCAGGCGCGCCGTGAGCAGATCGAGACCAATGCACTGCATCTGGGAGTTCCGGGCCTCGTGGTGTACGGCGGTGCCCCGGAGAGTTTCGCGGTGGTCGCGGACGCAGACGCGGCACCGGATGCGGTGTTCATCGGTGGTGGGTTGACCGGCACCGACATGCTCGAAGCGTGTTGGGCCGCGGTGCGCACCGGCGGACGAGTGGTAGCCAATTCGGTGACCGCCGAATCGGATTCGTTGTTGCTGACCGCTGCCGCGAAGTACGGCGGAGAGCTCCGCAGGTTCCAGATCTATCGTGGTGAACCGCTGGGCGCGTTCACGACGTGGAGACCGCAGCTGCCGGTCACACAATGGAGTGCGACCAAACGGTGAAAGTCCTGATTCTCGGTGGTACGACGGAGTCGCGGGCACTCGCGGCCGCTCTGGGCACGGTGCAGGGGATCGAGACGATCACCTCGCTGGCCGGCCGGGTCGCCGAGCCGATACTGCCCGTCGGGCCGACGCGAATCGGCGGCTTCGGGGGTCCGGATGCCCTTGCAGTGTGGCTGCGAGACAACACGATCGACGTGGTGGTGGACGCGACACACCCGTTCGCCTCCACCATCGCGGCGCACGCCGAACAGGCCACTCGGGCAGCGTCGGTCGCGCTCCTGGTGCTGACGCGGCCACCGTGGACCGCGGGCGAGGGTGATCGATGGACCTCGGTTTCCTCGTTGCCCGACGCGGCGTCGGCGATCACCCCCGGCAGCCGGGTGTTCCTCACGACAGGCAGGCAGGGTGTTCACCATTTCGCAAGTGTCGATCACTCGTGGTTTCTGGTCAGGGCGATCGACCCTCCGACAGGTCCGGTGCCGCCGCACATGTCACTGCAACTGAGCCGTGGGCCCTTCGACGTCCACCACGAGTCGATGATGCTCGCAGACAACCGAATCGACCTGTTGATCACCAAGAACAGCGGCGGCGACATGACGCGAGCCAAACTCGATGCGGCACGTGCAGCCTCGATCCCGGTGCTGATGGTCGACCGTCCAGCATCACCTACTGCGGCACCGACCGTGCACGCGGTCGCCGCGGCCGTGGACTGGTTGACGAATCGCTATGCGCTGCCTGCTGATGGGTAGCGCCTGGACGTGAACACCTTCGGCCCGCTTCCCGTCTCCACCACCGTCGTCATCGACGATCCGATGATGAGCAGGCACCGCATGTCGATCGACTCCGGGTCGAGTTCGCCGAGCGTCACGGTACGAACGGATTCCTGCGGGCCGCCCACTGCGCGTCCGATGACCACGGGGGTGTGCGGCGAACGATGCTCGAGCAGAAGCTCTTTCATTGCCGCAACCTGCCAGGTACGTGACTTGGACGCCGGGTTGTAGATCGCGATCGCCATGTCGGCTCCTGCGACAGCCGAGAGCCGCGCTGCGACGACGTCCCAGGGCTTGAGGCGGTCGGAGAGGGAGACGACCGCGTAGTCGTGACCCAGTGGTGCACCCACTCGACTGGCGACGGCGTTGGCGGCCGTCATTCCGGGCACCACCCGCACCGGTACCGAGTTCCACTGCTGCTCGGCTGCCACTTCGATCACGGCGGTGGCCATCGCGAACACACCCGGATCGCCCGAGGAGACCACCGCTACCCGTCGGCCCTGCTTGGCGAGATCGAGTGCGAACGCCGCTCGTTCGGACTCGACCTTGTTGTCACTGGCGTGCCGAATCTGCCCGGGCCTCGGCGGTACCCGATCGATGTAGGTGACATAGCCGACCAGATCGGTGGCGGCGGCGAGTTCGGCGCGCACCTCGTCGGTCGTCCATGCGTCGTCGCCGGGGCCGAGGCCGACGACGACCACTTCTCCGGTGCCGGTGGGTGTTTCGGCTCGGTTGGACGGGCTCGGCACGACGATCATCGAGAAGTACGGCACGTTGTCGGCGTCGGCGGCGTCGAGTATTCGCTGCTGGGACGTGCTGGCGCGTTCCACGTAGCGCGCCTCGTCGAGGCGGCCGGAACGCTCGAGTGCCTCGAGCACCGTCGGGTAGGTCCGGCCCAGTTTCATGATGACAGCCGCGTCGGTGCCGCGCAGTCGACGCGTGAGTTCGTCTGCGGGCAGTGTGCCGGGAAGCACGGTGAACACTTCGTCTCGCTCCACGAGCGGAGTTGCCAGCGCGGCCGAGGCCGCGCTGACCGACGTCACGCCGGGCACGACCTCGACATCGAAGCGGTCGGCCAACCGTTTGTGCATGTGCATGTAGGAGCTGTAGAACAGCGGATCGCCCTCGGCGAGAAGTACTACGGAGCGTCCGGCGTCCAGATGGGTTGCCAGCCGTGCGGCAGCGGATTCGTAGAACTCGTCGATCGCACCCTGATATCCGCCGGGATGCGCCGTGGCCTCTGTGGTCACCGGATAGACGAGATGTTCCTCGAGCTGCCCGTCCCGCATGTACCCGGCCGCCAGTCCGCGGGAGATGCTGCGACCGTGCTGTGCACTGTGGAAAGCAACCACATCGGCCTCGGCGATCACGCGAGCGGCCTTGACGGTCAACAGCTCCGGGTCTCCGGGACCGACGCCGACTCCCCACAGTTTTCCGGTAGTACTCATTCCTGTTCACTCGCAATGGCATTGACGGCCGCGACGGTGATGGGGCTGCCACCACGTCTGCCTCGAACGACCAGGTACTCCACGCCGAGGTCGGCAGCGATCAGATCTTCCTTGGACTCCGCTGCTCCGATGAAACCGACCGGGCCGCCGACGATGGCCGCAGGCTTCGGCGCTCCGGCAGCCAGCATCTCCATCAGGTGAAAGAGCGCCGTCGGTGCATTGCCGATCGCTACGACGGCACCGTCGAGCTTGTCGCCCCACAACTCCAGCGCCGCAGCAGTTCTCGTGGTGCCCATCCTTTTCGCCAAATCCGGTACCCGAGGATCGGACAGCGTGCACAGCACCTCGTTGTCGGCGGGCAGTCGGCGACGAGTGATGCCTGCGGCGACCATGTTGGCGTCGCACAGAATCGGCGCGCCCGCGTTCAGTGCCGCGCGAGCGGAGGTCACGACGGCTGGGGTGTACCCGATGGTCTCGGTCAGATCGATCTCTCCGACCGCGTGAATCATGCGCACGACGACCTGCGCAACGTCCGGTGAGAACCGAGACAGATCTGCTTCGGCACGGATGGTCGCGAACGATTGTCGGTAGATCTCCGCGCCGTCGCGGACGTAGTCGTGCATGCGTTTCACGATAGGGGAGAGGGACCCCTCAGCAGAAAGCCGGTCGCACCTCCGGCGCAGGCACCGACTCAGGACACGCGGTAGCCGATTCCTGTCGCGATGACGTCGGTCACTTCGCCCTTGGGTCGTCCGCACCGCCGTTCGCACCCGGACCAGTGTTGCCGCTCGTCGCGCGGAGTCATCCGGGCATCGACTGCCGCGGAGAGGTCGGCTCGTACGTCGGCCAACGACTTCTCGCACCCCGGCGATCCGGTGCACGAGCTGACGCGAATCCACGGTGATGCCGCGTCGAAGATCAGTCCCATCGGGGCGAGTACGCGGACGACCTGTCCGGCCGGTTCCTCGTCCAGATCACACACGATCAGCGATCGCCACGGGGTCATGATCAGCGGGCGGTCGATGGCCGCGAGGAACTCGGCGAGCCGCGCCCCGAGCACGCCGTTGGCCAATCCCGCAGCCAGCGCCACCAGGCCGTCGTCCTGGTCGAGCCATCCGATCGGTGGCACCTCCACGGGCGCGGGCATCGACACCACGGGGCCGGCCGAGAGCCCGAGGCGGTCGACGATCCGGGCCGGTCCGTCGTCCAATTCGGCCACCCGCCACTGGGACTGCCGCAGCTCCACGAAGGCACCTGCGCAGTCCAGCAGCGTCGACACGACGCCGTCGCGGTCCACGCGAACGCCGCTGTCCCGGCCCGCCAACAGCACCGCGTAGGACCCGTCGGACTGGGCGTAGGCACCGAAATCCGGTTCCAGTCCGCACAGGTCGCCTCGGCCGTCGTCGAGAGCGAACAGCGTCCTACCCGGCAGGTCGGCCAGATCGGGTCGCGCACGCAGGCCCTCGTCCAGCCCACCGACCAGGGCACGCACATCGGTGAGACCGCCCACCCGGCCCGACAGTGGGGAGGCGAGGATGTTGCGCACTCGCTCGTGAGTCGACGACGGAAGCAGCCCTGCATCGGCCAACCTGGTCGCGAAGTCGTCCGGGTCCGACACCGCGCGGACCTGGATGTTGCCCCGCGAGGTCAGCTCCAACGTGCCGTCACCCAACTCCGCGGCGGCCTGTGCCAACACCTGCATCTGCCCCGGCAGCAAAACCCCGCCCGGCAGGCGGACCCGCGCCAGCGGACCGTCCGCGGCCAGATGCGTCGTCAGCGCTCCGGGGCAGCCGTCGGGCACCGACCTCTCTGGCGAACTCATGGTCACCAGGCTACAAGCGCAACGGGTGGCCCGATTCCACGCTCGCCCCGGTAGCATTCGATGTCCACGGCTCCGGCCGAGAGGAAACCGGCGAGAATCCGGTACGGTCGCGCCACTGTGACGGCCTTCGATCCTTCGGGTCGGGGCTGGAGTCAGACCCTTTCGCCGACGAGTCGAAGAGCAGTTTTCACCGATTTTCAGGGGCGCGAAACCCCCGAGGAGGGCGTTACCCGTGTTCTTGTTGCTGTCCACGTCGGACACCGATCTGCTCAGCGCCCGTGCCAGCGGAGCAGACTTCACCTGGGGCAACCCTTCCCGGCTGCTCGCCGAGGACATCCCGGCGATGGCCGAGTCGGCCGAGTTGATCATCGTGCGCATCCTGGGCTCGCGACGGTCGTGGGAGTCGGGCATCGAAGCGGTTCTGGCGACCGGGCTGCCGGTCGTCGTGCTCGGCGGTGAACAGACACCCGATGCGGACCTGATGGAGATCTCGACGGTGCCCGCCAACGTGGCCGCGCAGGCGCACAACTACTTGGCCGAGGGCGGATCCGACAATCTCGAGCAGCTCTACAACTTCCTCTCCGACACCGTGTTGCTGACCGGCCACGGTTTCGACGCTCCGCGGCACCTGCCGACATGGGGCTACCTCGAACGATCGTCCGCTCCGCACTCCGCGGGTCCGACGGTGGCGATCCTGTACTACCGAGCCCAGCATCTGGCCGGAAACACCAGGTACATCGATGCCCTCGCCACTGCAGTGGAGAACGCCGGAGCCACCGCGCTCCCGATCTACTGCGCCTCACTGCGCACGGCCGAACCCGACCTGCTCGACACTCTGAAGTCGGCGGACGCCCTGATCGTGACCGTGCTGGCCGCAGGTGGCACCAAACCGGCCGGAGCGTCGGCCGGCGGCGACGACGAGGCCTGGGACGTCGCCGAGCTGGCCGCACTCGACGTACCGATCCTGCAGGGTCTGTGTCTGACGAGTTCTCGCGCGACGTGGGCCGAGAACGACGACGGACTCTCTCCATTGGACGTGGCAACGCAGGTCGCCGTCCCGGAGTTCGACGGCCGGCTCATCACGGTCCCGTTCTCGTTCAAGGAGATCGACGACGACGGCTTGACCACGTACGTCCCGGACCACGAGCGTGCCGCTCGGGTGGCAGGCATCGCAGTACGGCACGCGCGGCTGCGGCACATTCCGGCTGCCGATCGCCGTATCGCCCTGATGTTCTCGGCCTACCCCACCAAGCATGCGCGGATCGGAAACGCCGTCGGCCTCGATACTCCGGCGAGCGCGATCGCGTTGATGTCGGACATGCGCACCGCCGGCTACGACCTCGGACCGCTCGACGGCCCGGATTCGGTGCCGGGTCTGGCTGCTCGCGACGGTGACGCCCTCATCCATGCGCTCATCGCCCGTGGCGGCCAGGATCCCAACTGGCTCACCGATGCCCAGCTCGAGGGCAATCCCATTCGCATCTCGGCCGCGCAGTACGGCCGGTGGTTCGAGCAGCTGCCCGCGGATCTGCGCGACGGCGTGATCGAGCATTGGGGCCCGGCACCGGGTGATCTCTACGTGGATCGGTCTGCCGATCCGGACGGTGAGATCGTCATCGCTGCAATGCAATTCGGCAACGTGGTCATCATGGTGCAACCACCGCGCGGATTCGGCGAGAAGCCGGTTGCGATCTATCACGACCCGGACCTGCCGCCGAGCCATCACTATCTGGCGGCCTACCGGTGGATCTCGGCCACGCAGGCCGACGGCGGCTTCGGCGCGGACGCCATGGTGCACCTGGGCAAGCACGGCAACCTGGAATGGCTGCCGGGCAAGACACTCGGTATGTCCGCTTCCTGCGGAACCGATGCGGCCCTGGGAGACCTGCCGTTGATCTACCCGTTCCTCGTCAACGATCCAGGGGAGGGCACGCAGGCCAAGCGCCGAGCGCACGCCACCCTCGTCGATCACCTGATTCCGCCGATGGCGCGCGCGGAGAGCTACGGCGACATCTCCCGGCTCGAGCAACTACTCGACGAGCACGCGAACATCTCGGCACTGGACCCGGCCAAGCTGCCCGCCATCCGCCAGCAGATCTGGACGCTGATGACGGCGGCGCAGATGCACAAGGACCTCGGGCTCGAGGAGCGCCCCGACGAAGAAGTGTTCGACGACATGCTGCTGAACGTCGACGGGTGGCTGTGCGAGATCAAGGACGTACAGATCCGCGACGGACTGCACATCCTGGGCCAGGAACCCGTCGGAGACGCCGAGGTCGAGCTGGTGCTCGCGATGCTCCGAGCCCGGCAGATGTGGGGCGGAGAGCAGACGGTCCCCGGCCTGCGAGAAGCACTGGGACTCAGCGAGGACGGCGACGAGGACCGTACCCGCGTCGACGCTGTGGAGGCCGTGGCCCACGGGTTGGTCGCGGCGATGCAGGCAGCGCAGTGGGATCCCGCCGCGGCTGCGCGGGTGGCCGGCGAGCACGGCGGCGTGGTCACACAGATTCTCGAGTTCGCCGCATCCGAGGTCGTTCCGCGTCTGCGCGGGACCTCACGCGAGATCGCCCAGGTGCTGCACGCGCTCGACGGCGGTTTCATCGCGGCGGGTCCGAGCGGTTCACCGTTGCGCGGACTCATCAACGTGCTGCCCACCGGCCGCAATTTCTACTCCGTCGATCCGAAGGCCGTGCCCTCGAAGTTGGCGTGGGAGACCGGGCAGGCGATGGCGGAGTCGCTGCTCGCTCGCTACCGCCAGGATCACGACGAGTGGCCGAAATCCGTCGGGCTGTCGGTGTGGGGTACGTCGGCCATGCGGACCTCCGGCGACGACATCGCCGAAGTGTTCGCGCTGCTCGGAGTCTCTCCGGTGTGGGACGAGGCGTCGCGAAGGGTGACGCGACTCGAGGTGATCGACCTCGTCGAGCTCGGCCGTCCTCGCATCGACGTGACGGTCCGCATCAGCGGCTTCTTTCGCGACGCGTTTCCCCATGTACTGGCCCTGCTCGACGATGCGGTCCGGATGGTCGCCGCCTTGGACGAGCCGCCCGAGCAGAACTACATCCGCGCACACGCGCAGGCCGACCTCGCCGAGCACGGCGACGAACGACGTTCCACGACAAGAATTTTCGGATCGAAGCCGGGGACCTACGGCGCCGGGTTGCTTCAGTTGATCGACAGCAAGACCTGGCGCAGCGACGACGACCTGGCGCAGGTCTACACCACCTGGGGCGGATTCGCGTACGGACGTGGTCTCGACGGCGTTCCGGCCTCGGACGACATGCGCACCGCCTACAAGCGCATTGCCGTCGCCGCCAAGAACACAGACACGCGAGAGCACGACATCGCAGATTCGGACGACTACTTCCAGTACCACGGCGGCATGATCGCAACCGTGCGTGCGTTGACCGGAAAATCGCCCGAGGCCTACATCGGTGACAGCACACGGCCGGAATCGGTTCGCACACGCACACTGTCGGAAGAGACCGCGCGGGTGTTCCGCGCCCGGGTGGTGAACCCGCGGTGGCTCGAGGCCATGCGCAGGCACGGCTACAAGGGCGCGTTCGAGATGGCGGCGACCGTGGACTACCTGTTCGGTTACGACGCGACAACCGACGTGGTGCAGGACTGGATGTACGAGAAGCTGGCCGAGACGTACGTGCTCGATGAGCAGAACAAGAAGTTCATGCAACAGTCCAATCCGTGGGCCCTGCACGGTATCGCGGAGCGGCTGCTCGAAGCGGCCGAGCGAAAGATGTGGACCGAGCCGAACAAGCAGGTTCTCGACGGCTTGCGCCAGGTGTATCTGGAAACCGAGGGCGAGCTCGAAGGGGAGTAGCGACGTACTCTGAGCGGTATGGCTGCCACCTTCGAAGACATTGCCAAGGGCAAGTACGTACTGCTGACGACGTTCAAGAAGGACGGCACCGGGGTGCCGACCCCGCTGTGGGGTGCTCTCGACGGGGATCGGCTGCTGGTGTGGACGGTGGCCGATTCGTGGAAGGTCAAGCGGATTCGCCGCAACCCCGCAGTCACCCTGGCACCGTGCGACATGCGCGGTAACCCCCAGGGCGACGCGGTCGACGCACGGGCCGAGATACTCGACGCGGCCCAGACGGAGAAGGCACGTGCAGCCATCGCGTCGAAGTACGGCATTCTCGGATGGCTCACCGTCAAGGGCAGCGTGCTCCGCCGGGGCAAGAGTGGTTCCGTCGGGCTGGCGATCACCGCCGCCTGAGAAGAACTCGGCACCATCGCTCGTATGCGCAGTTCCGAATGCTTCGTGAGGCAGCTTCCCCTGCTGCCGGAATGGAGCACCACGTGCCTATCGCAGTGACCGATTACAACCATGTTCGCCTCACCGTCAGCGACATCGACCGGTCCCGGTCGTTCTACGACTCGGTGTTCGGTTTCGACGTCGCCTACGCCTGGGATCCCGACGCGGACGAAGAGACCAAGAAGGCCCTCTGGTTCCTCTTCGGCGGCGTCATCTACAAATTCGGCGGCGGCCTGCTCGGTCTGCGCCCGGTCGCACCGAACGACGACACGTTCGCCGAAGACCGTTGCGGGCTCGATCACCTCAGCTTCACCGTCGACACCCGTGCAGCGCTGGAAGACGCCGTGAAGACGCTCGACGAGTTGGGCATCGCACACGAGGGCATCAAGGACGCAGGGCCCGGCATGTCCATCGTCGAGTTCAGGGATCCGGACAATATCGCTCTCGAGCTCACCGGACCCGACAAGTAGTTCGGACCGGCCTTACTGGGCGGCGCTGACCGACGACATGTGAAAGTCGGGAATGCGCAGCGGCGGCATAGCCGTGCGAGTGAACCAGTCCTTCCACTCGCGCGGCAGTGTCGCCTCCGTTGCGCCCGCCTCGGTGACGCGGCGTAGCAAATCCAGCGGGCTCTCGTTGAAGCGAAAATTGTTCACCGCACCGGTGATTCGACCGTTCTCGATGGCATAGACGCCGTCCCTGGTCAGCCCGGTGAGCAGCAGCGATGTCGGATCGACCTCACGGATGTACCAGAGCGTCGTCAGGAGCAGCCCGCGTTCTGTGTCGGCAACCATCTGATCGAGGCCGACGTCCGTGCCGCCCGTCAGAACGAGGTTCTCGCCCGGGACCGCGACGGGAGCTCCGAACTTCTGCGCCGATGCACGTGGGTACGAGAGGGCGGATACCGATCCGTCGCGGATCCAGTCGACGCGCTCGATGTCCATGCCGTTGTCGAACACCGACACCGAATCACTCGACGACCCGGCCACCACGAACGGCGCGTACTCGAGTCCCGATGCGTGTGGATCGGAGAACAGGGTGAGCGGCAGATCGGTGAGTTTCTCGCCCACTCGCGTTCCACCTGCACGCGAGAGCGCGGTACGGCCTTCCTGCGCTCCGCGACCTTCCATGGTCCACATCAGGTAGATCATCAGGTCGGCCACCGCCGACGGGGGCAGCAGAGTCTGATAGCGACCGGCGGGAAGTTCGACGGTGTTCCGGGCCCAGCCGAGTCGGGTGGACAGCTCCGCCAACATCGCCTCGACCGACACGTCCTCGAAGTCGGTGGTTCCGGTGCCCACCCAGGCGCTCGCCCCGGATCGCTTGCCGTTGATCTCGACCGATCCGGTGGGCTGCGTGAACGTACGACGCACACCGGTCGAGGTTCCGAGCCAGACGTTGTCGACGGTGTGCTGCGCAAATCCGTACAGCGTGTCCTCGCCATCGAAACCGACGTTCAATTGCGTTGCCAGCGAGCCGAACACATCGATCGACGTGTGCTGCGCACTGCGGCCCCAGTCGTGCGGTTCCGCGGCCGACTCCATGGGCAGCAAGGGCATCGCGTCGTCGGCGGGCTCCGCCGATCGCGCCGCCGCCTCGCTCGCCCGAACCACTGCCTCGATGTCGTCGGGATCCACACTCGTCGACGACACAGTGCCGACTCGAACGGTGTCGGCCTCTCGCACGATCGAGATCACTTCCCAGCGCCGAGAGGTGGCAATTCCGTTGGTGGTCATGGAGTTTCCGGCCCACCGCAGTGTCGCGTCGCTGGAGTCGGTGACGATCACGATGGTGTCGTCGACACTCGCGCAGGTGAGTGCACGTTCGATCACGAGCTGCGGCGCGATCATCGACCTGCCTCCGATCGGGTGTTGAGAACGTTGACGCCGCGGAACAACGCGACGGGGCAGCCGTGGCTGACGGCGGCCACCTGCCCGGGTTGGGCCTTGCCGCAGTTGAATGCGCCGCCGAGTCGCCACGTGGACGGTCCGCCGAGCAGTTCCATCGAGCCCCAGAACTCGGTGGTCGTCGCCTGGTACGCCACGTCACGCACCTGGCCGTCGAGCACGCCGTTGCGGATTCTGTAGAAGCGTTGACCGGTGAACTGGAAGTTGTAGCGT
Organism: Rhodococcus sp. NPDC006774; assembly: GCF_040636045.1. NCBI lineage: Bacteria > Bacillati > Actinomycetota > Actinomycetes > Mycobacteriales > Nocardiaceae > Rhodococcus > Rhodococcus sp. NPDC006774. The sequence goes on from NZ_JBEYIW010000008.1 coordinate 241,548, forward strand.
TGCATGTCGATCGACCAGGATTTGTCGCCGACGACGTAGATGCCGTCCTCCACCTCCCCGATGACGTCGGCGGTCGATCGATCGGTCTCGGGGTCGGCCTGCAGCGACACGTTCGCCATCCGCTGGATCGGTACGTGATGCGGAGAATCGGCGTACGAGCACCCGTTGGACCGCTCGAGACCGAGTTTCGGGGCGAACACTCGATCGAGTTGGTACCCGACGAGTGTCCCGTCGCGTACCAGGTCCCATCTCTGCGACGCGACTCCGTCGTCGTCCCAGCCGATGCTGGCCAGGCCGTTGATCTCGGTACGGTCGGCGGTGACGTGCATGATGGGCGATCCGTAGCGCAACGTCCCCAACTGGTCCGGGGTCGCGAACGAAGTGCCGGCGTAGGCGGCCTCGTAGCCGATGGCACGGTCGTATTCCGTTGCGTGCCCGATCGACTCGTGAATGGTGAGCCACAGGTTGGTCGGATCGATGACGAGATCGGTAGGTCCTGCCACGACGGACGGTGCCTTCACCTTCTCGGCCAGCCACTCGGGGATCCGGGCCAGCTCGTCGGCCCAGTCCCACGTGCTGTCCTCACCCAGGTACTCCCAACCTCGTCCGACGGGTGGCGCGAGGGTGCGCATGGTCTCGAATGCACCGGCGGATCGATCAACCGTGGTGGCCTCGAACTGGGGATGCAGTCGCACCCGCTGCTGCGTGATGCTGCTGCCGGCCAGATCCGCGTAGAACGACTGCTCCTTGACCTGCAGAACCGAGGCGGTGACGTGATCGACGCCGTCCGACGCCGCCAGCCGGGACGAATACTCCGCCAGCAGTGCCACCTTCTCGGCGGTGGGTACCTCGAACGGGTCGATGCTGTACTCCGACACCCACGTCGCATTCGAGTACACCGGCTCGGAGGCGAGTTCGACGCGTTCGCGATTGAGCGTGCGCAGCGCTGTGGCCACCTCGACCGCACTGCGGGCCGTGGCTGCGGCTGCGTCGGTGCCGAGTTCGGCGTGCGATGCGAAACCCCAGGTGCCGTCGACCACGACCCGCACGGCGAGGCCGATCTCACCGGCGTCGATGGCGGATTGAACGGAGCCGTCGCGCAGCGATATGGACTGAGTCGTCAAGCGCTGCACGCGAACATCGGCGTGCGTTGCCCCGGCCGAGCGGGCGGCGCTCAGGGCGGCGTCCGCGAGGGCCTGCAGGGGCAGAGCAAGGAAGTCGGCGTCGACCGATCGATCCGATTGTCTCGTCACGCCTGAAGACGCTAGCCGAATTGTTGCCATCCGAGTCGGATCACCATGCCCACGACCACGACGAGCAGGACGATTCTCACGAATCCGGCACCGCGGGCGACCGCTGTCCTCGACCCGAGGACGGCACCGAACACGTTGCACACCGCCATGGCCGCTCCGAGCTGCCAGTAGACGCTGCCGGTGACGGCGAAGAAGGTGAGGGCACCGACGTTGGACCCGACGTTGATCACCTTGGCCATCGCGGCGCTGCGGACGAACTCGGTTCCGAGCATCGTGGCGAAGACGATGATCAGGAACGTTCCGGTACCGGGCCCGAGAATGCCGTCGTAGAAGCCGATTCCGGCGGCTGCGCACCCGATGACGATCAGAACTTTGCGATGGGTGGGCGGCGACGATGCCGCGCTCAGACCGATGGTCGGACGGCAGGTGACCAGTACGGCCACACCCACCAGAACGACCATGATGATCGGGATGAACAGCTCGCGGTCGATCAACGACACCGCAGCTGCGCCTGCCGCCGAAGCCACGGCGGCGAGGACGCCGGCCGGAATCAGCACCGCCCAGTCGAGCGAGACCTTCCGCGCGAAGGTGACGACGGCGGCGACGGTACCGAATACGGCCGTCGCCTTGTTCGTCGCCAGCGCTGCCTGCTGCGTGAGCTGAGGTGCCACGAGAAGAATCGCGGGCAGCAGGATGAGGCCACCTCCGCCCACCACTGCGTCGACCCAACCGGCGGTCGTGGCAGCGACCATCAGCAATCCCCAGTCGGCAGCAGTCATACGGCAAACTCAATCACATGCGTCGATTCAGTCTGTGGCTCCGTGGGCAGCCGTTCGTGGCCGATGCCCTGCTGGCGGTCGGGCTGTTCGTCGTCGACATTCTCGTCTTCGTCAGCTCGGTCGACGGTCTGAACGGACCGTTGTTCCTGGTCTTCTCGGTCGTGCTGACGATTCCCGTCGCGTGGCGGCGTCGTCTGCCTCGCTCGATCGCAGCACTCACTCTGGTCACCACGCTCGGCTCCGACATAGCGGGCAGCCTCGTGGGCGATGCCTACAACGGTCACCCGGCCGCCCTGGCGCTACCGATCATGCTCTACACGCTGGTTGCGTACGTCGGTCGAGTTCAGGGCGGGATCTATGCCGCCGCCCTCGCTGCGTACACCGCCGCGAACCTGTACCTGTTCACCCAACCGGTGATCACGACGCTGTTGTTCAGCGCGCTGATGTATGCGCTGTCGTGGGTTGCGGCGGAATTTCTCGGTGCCCGCAGGGCATACGACGAAGCGACGCAGGCCCGTCTCGTCGTGGCCGAGTACGACAGGGATCGCCGTGCCGAAGAGGCCGTGATCACCGAGCGCACGCGTATCGCGCGCGAACTGCACGACGTCATCGCCCACAGCGTCAGTGTCATGGTGGTCCAGGCCGACGGCGCCTCGTACGCCATCAGGCGCAACCCCGATCGCGCGGAGCAGGCCGTTGCCAACATCTCCGCCACCGGCCGATCGGCGCTGGCGGAGTTACGTCGTACGGTCGCATTGTTGCGGACGTCTCCCGATTCGGACGACATGCCCCAGTACGGGACCGCAGGCCTGGCCCGTGTCGTCGAGATGATGGGTCGCGCCGGATTGAACGTCGAGCTCGAACAGACGGGAAACCTGGACGACATCAGCCCGGCGATCAGCCTCGGAGTGCACCGGTTGGTCCAGGAATCGCTGACCAATGTCCTACGGCACGCCGGTCATGCGCCGCGCGCGGTCGTGAAAGTGGTTCGCGCAGAAGAGGAGGTGAGCGTCGAGATTTCCGACAACGGCACCGGCTCGGGCACCCCGACGTCGGCGGACGGCGGTGGACACGGATTGCTCGGAATGCGCGAGCGAGTAGCGGTGCTTCGAGGCACCCTGCACGCGGGTCGGACGCCACACGGCAATTGGCTCGTGCGGGCAACGCTGCCGATCGAGTGAGGGTTAGGTTGGGTCGGTGCCGATCACCGTTGTCGTCGTGGACGACCAGGAACTCATGCGCATGGGATTGAACATGGTGCTCGAGGCGCAGGACGACATCGAGGTGGTGGGGGAGGCCTCCGACGGGGCCGGTGCCGTCGAGGCCGTGGCCAGACTGGAACCGGCAGTGGTGCTGATGGACGTCCGCATGCCCGGCGTCGACGGCGTGGCCGCCACCCGCACCATCACCGAATCGGGTTCGGACGCCAAGGTTCTGGTGATGACGACCTTCGATCTCGACGAGCACGTCCTCGGTGCGCTCAGGGCGGGGGCCAGTGGATTCCTGCTCAAGGACACTCCACCGGAGGACCTGGTCTCCGCGATTCGCAGCGTGGCTGCAGGCGATGCCGTCGTCTCACCGAAGGTCACCAAGCGTTTGCTCTCGAGGTTCGTCGCACAGACTCCGTCGACCACCGATGCCTCTGTTCTCGACTCGCTCACCGGCCGTGAACGCGAGGTGCTGGTGCACTTGGCGACCGGCTTGTCCAATGCCGAGATAGCGGCCGTTCTGCATCTGTCCGAGGCGACGATCAAGACCCATATCGGTCGAATCCTGACGAAGTTGGACATCCGCGATCGAGTCCAGGCGGTCGTGCTGGCGTACGAAACCGGCCTCGTCCGACCGGGTTCCTGAGAATTTCCCGGCAAACCGGTCACCCGGGAGCGATTTCGATGCCCCGCGCGTTGTACCGGTGAAGCGAAGAAAGGACCGTCATGCTCGCTCTGTTCGTACTCTATGTCGTGGTCGAGGTCGCAGCGCTGGTCGCCGTGGGAAGCGCACTCGGTGTGCTCTGGACCGTCGTACTGCTGATCGGCGGATCGCTGGTCGGGTCGTTGCTGGTGCGATCGCAGGGCAGACGTGTGCTGGACGGTCTGCAGCGGGCATCCCGAGGCGAGCGATCGGCCGGTGGTGCCGTGGCCGATGGCGCTCTCTTCGCCGCGGGGTCGGTCGCAATGTTCGTGCCGGGACTGGTGACCACGGTGATCGGGTTGCTGTTGTTGATCCCGCCGACCAGGTGGCTGCTGCGCCCGGCAGTGATGTGGGCCGCCGCACGCTGGTTGCCGCAGGTTGCGACCGCGACCCGGCGCATGCGCCCCACCGTCATCGACGGTGAGATCCTCGACGATCATGTCGACGACGCCAGCCGAGCACCGAATGCATCCGGTTCTGCATTGATCCTCGAGGGACAGGTGATCGAGGCCGATCGATTCGATCCCGCCGCCGGGGATTTCCGGAAGCCACACCGGTAGGGGCAGACTGGTCGTTCGTGACCACCGAATTGTTCTGCGGCGGACGGATCTACAGTCCGATGGCGTCGGACGCCACCGCCATGGCCGTGACCGATGGAATCGTCAGCTGGATCGGTGAGGATCGCACCGGGCGAGCGCTCCATCCAGGAGTCCGCGTCACCGACCTGGCGGGGGCCTTCGTGGCACCGGCGTTCGTCGACACTCACGTGCACGTCACCGATCTGGGTCTGTCGTCGATCGGACTCGATCTGTCCGGCTGCACCTCGCTCGAACACTGCATGCGGGTGCTCGCCGAGCACGCATCGTCGTCCTCGGACGCACTGATCTGGGGACACGGCTGGGACGAGAGCTCGTGGCCCGAACATCGCGCACCGTCGACGGTCGACCTCGACGCGGCAGCGCCGGGACGCCCGGTGTACCTCACACGCATCGATTCGCATTCGGCTGCCGTCTCGACGCCGTTGCGCGTCGCCGCGACCGGAATGGAATCCGCCACCGGCTTCTCCGAGCAGTCCCCTCTCACAGCTGCCGCTCACCACCTCGCGCGGCTGACTGCACGATCGATGATCACAGCCGACACCCGGGATCGGGCTCGAACGGCTGCGCTCGACAGCGCTGCGGCGCAGGGAATCGTCGCAGTCCACGAATGTGCCGGTCCGATCGTGTCGGGTATCGACGACTTCCGTGAACTGATGGCCGCCGAACACGGGGTGGAGGTTCGCGGATACTGGGGCGAGCTGGTCGAGACGGCCGAGCAGGCGCGGCAGCTGCTCGGCGAGACCGGCGCTCACGGGCTGGCCGGTGACATCTTCGTCGACGGCTCGCTGGGATCGCGGACCGCGTGGTTGTCGTCGCCGTATGCGGACGGCTCCGGATCGGGCGTGCCGTACGAGGACGTCGATTCGATCGCTGCACACATCTCGGCGTGCACGTCCGCCGGAGTCCAGGCGGGGTTTCACGTCATCGGTGACGCTGCGATCTCGGCTGCCGTCACCGCATTCGAGCGGGTGGTGACCGAGCTGGGAACTCCAGCCGTCGCCGCGTGCGGGCATCGGCTCGAACATCTGGCAATGGTCACGCCCGAGCAGGCCGACAAACTGGCCTCCTGGGGGGTGATAGCCAGCATGCAACCGATGTTCGACGCCCAGTGGGGCGGTTCGGGAGGGTTGTATTCGGCACGGCTCGGCGCAGACCGTGCATCGGCGCTCCATCCGTTCGCGCGCTTGGCATCGGCGGGGGTGGCGCTCGCATTCGGTTCGGATGCGCCGGTCACCCGACTCGATCCCTGGGCGACGGTCAGAGCCGCGGTCAATCACCACACGCCGGGCAGTGCCATCTCGCCTCGGGCCGCTTTCTCGGCCGGTACCCGCGGAGCCTGGCGAGCGGGCGGAGTTCGCGACGGATTGGCGGGGACGTTGGTGCCGGGAGCGCCCGCCTCCTTCGCGGTGTGGGAGGTCGACGAACTCGTCGTCCGAGCACCCACGGACAGCGTGCAACGATGGTCGACGGACCCACGCGCAGGAGTATCTCCCTTGCCCGGTCTGGACCCGTCGTCCACGAGCCCACAGTGCTCGATGACCGTGCACCGCGGACAGGTCATCCATGAGAACTGAGTCCGCTTCGGGTGTCGGGACGGTGGCCTCGTCAGCGGAGCGGCTGCGCCGGACCGCGATGTCGACGGCGCTCTCCGTCGCCGGTGGCGCACTGATATTCGCGAGCTTCCCTCCGCGAACCCTGTGGTTTCTGGCCCCGCTGGGTATCGCGCTGCTGGCCCTCGTCCTGACCGGCTTCGGCGGCCGGAGGTCGGTATCGCTGAAAGGGGGATTCGGCTACGGCTGTGCCGCCGGACTCGGATTCTTCGTTCCGCTCCTCCCGTGGATCGGTGTGTACGTAGGACCGATGCCGTGGCTGGCGCTCGCCGCCGCCGAGTCCGTCTTCGTCGGCTTGTTCGGAGTGCTCGGTGTGTTGTCGGCACGGAGCGCATGGTGGCCGCTGTCGATGGCATTGGCCTGGAGCCTGACCGAATGGCTCAGATCCAGTGTTCCCTTCGGTGGCTTTCCGTGGGGCAGATTGGCATTCGGACAGCCCGAGGGCTGGTTGCTTCCCTTGGCGAGCGTCGGCGGTGCACCGTTGCTCAGTTTCGGTGTGGCACTGACCGGAACCGGAACGGCGGCGCTGCTGGTCGCGGGCAGTCGACGAGACGGAGCGCGTTCGTTCCTCGGACCGGTCGCCGCAACGACGATCGCGTCCATCGTGGCGCTGGGGTTGCTACCGACGCTGCACGGCAACGACGCGCCGGAGGGCGACGAACGGACAGTGACGATCGCGGCCGTCCAGGGAAGCGTTCCGCGGCTGGGTCTGGATTTCAACGCACAGCGCCGCGCGGTGTTGGACAATCACGTCCGAGAGACCATGACATTGGCCGCCGACGTCGAGGCCGGCAGGCAACCTGCCCCGGATCTCGTCGTGTGGCCCGAGAACGCGTCCGATATCGATCCGTTGAGAAATACCGACGCTGCGACTCTCATCACACAGGCGTCGGTGGCTGTGGGGGCCCCGATTCTCGTCGGCACCGTACTCGTCAATGCCGATGGTACGAACACGAATTCGGTGATTGCGTGGAACGGTACGGACGGGCCCGGTGAGCGGCACGACAAGAAGATTATTCAACCGTTCGGCGAATACTTGCCATTCCGAAGTTTTTTTCGATTGTTTTCGGAATATGCCGACCGAGCGGGTTATTTCGTCCCCGGTAGCGGAAACGGAGTGGTGCACGCTGGGGGAATAGCGGTCGGAATAGCAACGTGCTACGAAGTCGCATTCGATCGCGCACTCGAGGAATCGGTCCGGTCGGGCGCGGAGTTCATCGCCATACCCACCAACAACGCGACCTTCGGCGACACCGAAATGACCTACCAACAACTCGCGATGTCCAGAGTGCGAGCCGTCGAGCACGGACGAACGGTTGTGGTGGCCGCTACGAGTGGCGTCAGCGCAATCGTGTCGCCGGACGGTGACGTCCTTCAGCAGACGCCGCTCTTCAGCCCGGACGTGCTGGTGTCCAGTGTTGTACTGCGACAATCCCTCACCGTCGCGACTCGAATCGGCTTCGGATCGGAATTGGTGCTGTGTCTGGCAGCCGTCGGAGCGCTCGGCGCGACGCTTCTGGCCGGACGTCGCCGCTCCGACTCCTGAAACAAACGCCGAGTCGGTAAACAGTGGGTTTATCGCACCGCCGAGTCGGATACGAACGAAACAATGCCGAGCGATGTGTCGTGCGGAGTCATTCGTTCGACCGAATAGCATCTGCTCGGGTAGCACTCTCGGTCACTTCTGTAACAGGCTGGAGGCAGTGATCGATGGTTCTTATGATTACTGCACAAAAGAACCGTGCCGATGTTGTATCTTTGTAAGCCGTTGGGGTGCTCGACACGGAATTTTCAGGTCGGCTTTCAGCGGATGACCGACGGTTTCGCGTTGGTATGTGAGCGCAGTATCGACGCCGACATTGTCGACCGTGTCGTACGCCTGGCGGGGAGGGGAGTTCATGTCGTACAGGACGATGAATTCGAGAGTCACCACACACTCGTTCACTGAACTCACGGTTTGTTCTATTCGGTAGAACCGGGTTCTCTCCCTGTTTCAATCCGGTCGCCCGATCGCGCCGAATTGATACAAAGCCATATCACCACCGAACGTGTGTGAATCGACACGAACGCAGACCAGAACGGAAGCCAGAATTGCTCAATCGCGCGCACAGGCCGCCGCGGCTCGACAGTCCGAACCGAACCGAGGGCTCCGGGTCGATCCACCCGACGTCGGCCTTCGCCGCCGTGACCGTGCCGCCGAAGGGCAAGTGAATGCGCGCAGCAATTACCGGTGGGTCTCAGACGCCCCCGACCGGCCCCGGCTTCGAAAACGGATTCCCGCTGTCGTCCGCTCAGCGTGGCATGTGGTTCGCTCAGCAACTGGCCCCTGACGTCCCGGTCTGTATCGCACAGTATGTAGACCTCCGCGGCAACCTCGACATCGCCGTTCTCCAGGATGCGACGGCTCTCGCGGCGCACGAATTCCAATCTGCGTACCTGAGACTGGCCGAGGTGGACGGCGAGCCCGTCCAGATGGTCGATCACTCCATCGACCAGTCGGTGCACTACCTGGATCTGCGCGGCGAAGACGATCCCATGACCTCGGCGCTGCAGTGGATCGACGAGAACTACGTCCAGCCCGTCGACATGGAACACGATCCCCTCGTCGAGAGCTGGATCATTCAGGTCGAGGACGATCGCAACCTCTGGTACAGCAAGATCCACCACGTCGCGCTCGACGGCTACGGTGCCATGACGCTCGTCAACCGAACCGCTGCGCTGTACACCGCGGCCGTCGAACACGTCGAGCCTGCCCCGAACAAGGCGGCCGAGCTACGCCGACTCTACGAGCTCGATCAGGAATACCGGACGTCGTCCCGCTTCGAGTCCGACAAGGAGTACTGGACGGCTCGCGCCGCGGACATCCACGACGGAGCGTCTCTGTCCAACACTGCCGGTCGCACGATCGCCGCCAGCAAGCTGCGCAGCGTCGCTCTACCCGAGGATGTCGTCACCGAGCTCGAGGCATCCGACGCGACCAAGGGCGGAACCGCTGCTGCGGTGTTCATCGCCGCCTTCGGCTGCTACCTCTCGCGGATGACCGGGCGAGAAGACGTCTCGGTCAACATCCCGGTGTCCGCGCGCACCACCGCACTGCTTCGTCGGTCCGGTGGAATGCTCGTCAACGTCGCACCCATTCCGATCCACGTCCCCCAGGACGCTACCGTCGGCGAGCTGGTTCAGCAGGTACAGCTCGAACTGATGGGAGCCCTGCGACATCAGCGCTTCAGCATCGAGGACATTCGGCGCGAGTTGGCGGCCTCGGGAAGCGACAAACAGCTGTCCGGCCCGATGGTCAACATGATGCTGTTCCATCAGCAGATCAACCTCGGGTCCATCGTCGGCGAGTTCAACATCGTCACCTCGGGCCCGGTCGAGGATCTTCTGGTCAACGTGTACCAGAGCGGTTCTCCGGCCAGGACGTTCGTCGATTTCAGGGCCAACCCCAACCGGTACGACGACGACGACCTCACTGCACACCATTCGAGCTTCGTCGACATGGTGGAATCCTTCATCGCGGCCGGGCCCGATGTCGCAGTCCTCGACGTACATCCGGCCAGCGCACGCGAAGGCCAACGCCGGCGACGCGCCGCAGCCGATCTCGCCTACTGGACCGACCGGCTCTCCGACGCCCCGGATCTTCTCGATCTTCCGATCGACCGCTCGCGGCCCTCTAGCATCGGCCATGTTCGCGCATCCCACGAGGTGACGATCGGATCCGAATCGTGGTCCGCGGTGGCTCGACTGGCGGCCGACCGTTCCACCACTCCGTTCGTGGTCTTCGAATCCGCTCTCGCCGTACTGCTTTCGCGGCTGGCTAACACCGACGACGTGTCGATCGCCGTGCCTGCGGGTGACGGCAACACCGTGGTGCTGCGGACGCGACCCGACGTTCGGCACTCGTTCGCCGAGTTCGTCGATGCGTCCGAAACCGACTTCGATGCGGCGATGGCGCACGGCGATACGTCCTTCGACGCCGTCGCCGCGGCCCTCGGGCTGCCCCGATCGGAAGCACACAGCCCCCTTGCTCAGGTTGCGCTCCGGTTCGGTCCTTCCGCACTGCCGCGTGACGGCGTCGGTATGGATCTGGTCGTTACCGTCGACGAATCCGACACTCACGCTGTCGTTTTCGACTACGCCACAGAACTGTTCGATGACGCGAGCGTGGCTCAACTCGCCCGCCGCCTCGTACGGATTCTCGACGCTCTGACCACCGAACCGAACCTGCGAATCGGTGACGCGGACATGCTGTCCGCTGCCGAACGCGCTCGCCTGGCTCCGGTTCGTGGTCCGCGGTCTGTGGTGGGTGTGGTGTTGCCGGAGTTGTTGGCTGGTGCGGTGGGTGTTGCTGGTGTCGGTGGTGTTGCGGTGGTGTCGGGGTCGCGGTCTGTTTCGTATGGTGAGTTGGATGCGGCGTCGTCGCGGTTGGCGCGGATGTTGATGTCGTGTGGGGTGGGTCCGGGGTCGTTCGTGGCGTTGGCGTTGTCGCGGTCGGTGGAGTCTGTGGTGGCGGTGTGGGCGGTGGCGAAGGCCGGTGGTGCGTTCTTGCCGGTGGATCCGAATTATCCGGTGGATCGGATCGAGCACATGTTGGTCGATTCGGGTGCTGTGGTGGGTGTGACGTTGGGTGCCGATGTGGGTGCGCTGTCGGGTGTGGGTGGGGTGTCGTGGGTGGTGCTCGATGATGCGGATGTGGTGGCGGATCTGGCGTTTCGGTCGTCTGCTCCGGTGTTGGATGCGGAGCGTTCGGGTGTGTTGCGGCTCGATGATGCGGCGTATCTGATTTATACGTCGGGTTCGACGGGTGTGCCCAAGGGTGTGGTGGTCACTCATCGTGGTGTGGGGAACTTGGCTGCCGAGGAGCGGGTGCGGTTCGGTGTGGGGCCGTCGTCTCGGGTGTTGGCGTTTGCGTCGCCGAGTTTCGATGCGTCGATTCTCGAGTTCGTGTTGGCGTTCTCGGGTGGGGCGACGATGGTGATTGCGCCGCCGTTGGTGTTCGGTGGGGTGGAGTTGGCGTCGTTGTTGGCGCAGGAGCGGGTCTCGCATGCGTTCGTCACGCCTGCGGCGTTGGCGTCGGTGGATCCGGTGGGGTTGGAGTCGGTCGAGGTCGTGGTGACCGGTGGTGATGTGTGTGCGCCGGAGTTGGTGGCGCGGTGGGCGCCGGGTCGGCGGATGTTCAATGCGTACGGTCCGACGGAGGCGACGATTTTCTCGTCGATTTCGTCGGCGTTGGTGGTGGGGGAGTCGGTCGATATCGGTTCTCCGACGATCGGTTTCGCGGAGGTGGTGTTGGATTCGCGGTTGAATCCGGTGCCGGTGGGTGTGGTGGGTGAGTTGTATCTGGCGGGTCCGGCGTTGGCTCGTGGGTATCACGCGCGGTTGGGTTTGACGGCGGATCGGTTCGTGGCCAATCCGTTCGGTGGTGCGGGTTCGCGGATGTATCGCACCGGTGATGTGGTGCGGTGGAATGCCTCGGGTGCGTTGGAGTATGTGGGGCGTAGCGATTTTCAGGTGAAGGTGCGTGGTTTCCGGATCGAGTTGGGTGAGATCGATTCGGTGTTGGCTGCGGTGTCGGGTGTCGATTTCGTGGTGACCATCGGGCGTGAGAGTGCTGCCGGCAGTACGGTGTTGGTCTCGTATGTGTTGCCGGTGGCGGGTACGGTCGTCGAGGTCGATGCGTTGCGTGAGCATGCCGGTTCGATGCTGCCTGCGCACATGGTGCCGTCGGCGTTCGTGATGTTGGAGTCGATTCCTCTCACTCCGGCAGGCAAACTCGACCGCACCGCACTCCCCGAACCGGATTGGTCCGCTCAGGTCACGGCCGGTCGCGATGCGGACAATGCGGTCGAGAAGACGTTGGCCGGATTGTTCGCCGAGGTTCTTCGCCTGGACCGCGTCGGCGTCGACGATTCGTTCTTCGCCCTCGGCGGCGACAGCATCATGTCGATTCAGCTGGTCTCGCGCGCCAAGGCGGCCGGACTGTCCCTGTCGCCACGAGATGTGTTCGAGCACAAGACCGTTGCGGCTCTGGCCGAGGTGGTCGCGTCCGCGGACGGCACCGCACCTCTCGTGCTGGAGGAGTTGCCCGGTGGCGGTGTCGGCGACGTACCGCTGACTCCGATCGTGGCATGGATGCTCGATCGGACGGCAGTCCTCGACAAGCACACGCAAACGGCGGTTCTCACTCTTCCGGTCGACATCGAGCTGGAGGTGCTCGAGGCCACCGTCCAGACGGTCCTCGATCATCACGACATGCTCCGCGGCGTACTGCACCGCGGCGAGCACCCCACGATGGAGGTCCTACCCGTCGGATCGGTCTCGGCGAACTCGGTGGTGCACCGCGTGACGTCGACAACCGTTCGCGGAGAAGGATTCTCGCAGCAGGCCACGGTCGAGGCAGAAGCAGCAGTAGGCCGGCTGGCTCCCGATTCCGGTGTGATGATCCAGATGGTGTGGTTCGACGCCGGCTCCGAGGGGAGCCGTCTGCTCGTCGTCGCCCACCACCTGGTCATCGACGGCGTGTCCTGGCGAATCCTGGTTCCGGACCTGGCGTCGGCATGGGCCCAGATCATCGGCGGAAACACGCCCGAGCTGGCTCCGGTCGGCACCTCCATGCGTCGTTGGTCGCACGGTTTGCGTGAGGTCACCGCCACCCGCGGCGACGAGCTGGCGATCTGGCGCGATGTTCTGGCACAACCGGATCCGCTCATCGGATCGCGAGCACTCGATCGCGAGATCGACGTGTACGGCACAGTGGACAAGGTCGAGTTGTCGCTGTCCACCGACGTCACCGAGGGTCTGCTGACGGCACTGCCCGACGCGTTCCACGGCAGCGTCAACGACGGCCTGCTCGCCGCTCTCGCGCTCGCCACGGCGGTGTGGCGACGTGGTCGGGGAGTGGCCGTGGACGACGCGTTGATCTCGCTGGAGGGTCACGGCCGCGAGGACCACGTGGTACCCGGTGCCGATCTCGGCCGGACCATCGGTTGGTTCACCACGATCTACCCGCTTCGGTTGACCCTTGCCGGTCTGGACCTGGACGATGCCCTCGCCGGCGGTGTCGACGCAGCGCGTCTGATCAAGTCGGTCAAGGAACAGTTGCTGGCAGTTCCCGACCACGGCATCGGGTACGGCATGCTTCGCTACCTGGACGAGGACGGTGCCGCTGCTCTGCGCGACTTCCCCGCTCCCCAGATCAGTTTCAACTACCTCGGGCGCTACAGCACCGATGTTCCGGACGAGCTTCGCGGACACGGCTGGCTGCCGGTCGACGACTCCGGTGTCGGCGATTCGCAGGACCACGATCTACCGGTCGCAGCAGTGCTCGACATCAATGCCGTCACCACCGCGACGCCGACCGGCCCGCGGTTGGAGGCGACGTTCGCTTTCCCCACCGGTGTGCTCGACGCCGACGAGGTCGGCGAACTGGCCGAGTTGTGGCGTCAGGCTCTGACCGCGCTGACACAGCTCGCCCAGCGACCGGGGGCAGGTGGCTTCACGCCGTCCGATCTCGATCTGGTGCGGCTCGATCAGAGTTCCATCGACGACCTCGAACGGGTCTATCCCACGCTGGACGACATCTGGTCCATGACGCCCCTGCAGGCCGGATTGCTGTTCCACGCCGAGCTGTCGGATCAGTCCGTGGACGCCTACATCGTCCAACTCGTGTTGGAGTTGCGCGGTAGCGTCGACGAGGCGCGATTCCGGCGTGCTGCTCGGGCGCTCCTGCGTAGACACGCGAACCTGCGAACAGCTTTCGTTCACAACAACGACGGCGAGTCCATCCAGATCGTTCACCACGACGTGGACGCTCCGTGGTCGTCGATCGACCTGACCGAACTGGACGTCGAAGATCGAGCCGTCGAGCTCGATCGCATCGAACACGACGACCGCGCCACCCGATTCAACATGGCGCAAGCACCTCTGTTGCGTTTCATGCTCATCACCGTGGCACCGGGCGAGTGGCGTCTGGTGGTGACCAACCACCACATCTTGCTCGACGGTTGGTCCACGCCGCTGCTGCTCAAGGACCTGCTGACGCTCTACGTCGTCGACGGCGACGACACCGTGCTCCCGCGGGTTCCCGCCTACCGCGACTACCTGTCGTGGCTGGCCAAGCGCGACCGCTCGTCGGCACTGGAAGCGTGGACGAACGCGCTCGCAGGGTTGTCCGAGCCGACGCTCCTGACGCCGGTGGAGAGCCGACGCCAGGAGTCGACGTTGGCCGGGCGTTCGTTGGTCTCGCTCGACGTGGAGCAGACGAACCGCCTGCGCAGCGTCGCTCGTGCCCGTGGCGTCACGATGAACTCCATGGTCCAGGCGTCGTGGGCCCTGGTCCTCGGCACTCTGACCGGACGCTCCGACGTCGTGTTCGGTGCCACGGTGTCCGGACGCCCGCCTGAGGTCTCCGACATCGAGTCGATGGTCGGTCTGTTCATCAACACTCTGCCGGTGCGGATCGTGCTCGATCCTTCGGAGACACTCGGTGAGTACCTCGAGCGGGTGCAGGCCGAACAGGCCGCTCTGCTCGATCACCACTACCTCGGCCTCACCGACATTCAGCGAGCGGTGGGACCTTCCGTCGCCTTCGACACCCTGACGGTGTTCGAGTCGTACCCGATGGACCGCGCGGGATTGTCGGCGGAGACCGACCTCGCCGGAATGCAGGTGCACGACGTGCACGACGGCAGCGACACAGCGCAGTATCCGCTGACGCTGGTCGCCATGGTCGACGATCGGCTGCACATCGAGGCCAAGTACCTACCGGAGTTGTTCGAGCACAGCGTCGTCGCGGCGACGGTCGACAGAATCGTGCGGGTTCTGGAAGCCATTGCCACCGACACCGGTCGACGTGTCGGATCGCTGTCGCTGCTGTCCGAGGAAGAACTGCGCCGGGTGGCACCGGTGCGGGGACCGGCATCGTCCGATGCTCGGATGCTTCCCGATATCTTCACCGACGCCGCAGCCGCGAACCAGCACGGCACCGCTCTGTGGAGCGCCGGCCGCACCGTCGACTATGCCGAACTCGACGCGCAATCATCAGCTCTCGCAAGAACATTGATCGCTCGCGGTGCCGGCCCGGAAACTGTCGTTGCGCTGGCTCTGCCACGGTCCGTCGAATCCGTACTCGCCATCTGGGCAGTCGCCAAGACCGGGGCGGCATTCCTGCCGATCGATCCGAGCTACCCGCGCGATCGCGTCGAACACATGCTCGTCGACTCGAACGCGTCGATCGGTCTGACCCTGTCCGAGCACGTGGCCGCGGTCTCGGATCTCGGCTCTGCTCAGTGGACCGTGCTCGACCACGAGGACACGCGCGCCGAACTCGCCGGTCACCCGACCGCGCCGGTTCGCGACGGCGACCGTATTCGCCCGATGCACATAGATCAGGTCGCGTACCTGATCTACACCTCGGGTTCGACGGGTGTTCCCAAGGGCGTCACCGTCACCCATCGCGGGTTGGCGAATCTGGCCGAGGAGGAGCGGACTCGTTTCGAGGTGACCCCGGACGCTCGGGTTCTCGCGTTCGCGTCCCCGAGCTTCGATGCCTCGATACTCGAACTGCTCATGGTGTTCTCCGGTGCCGCGACCATGGTCATCGCGCCGACGTCGGTCTACGGTGGCACCGAGTTGGCCGAACTGCTCGCAGCACAGCGCGTCACGCATGCGTTCGTCACGCCCGCCGCGCTGGCATCGGTGGATCCGGCCGGGCTGACCGAGTTGGCCGTGGTCGCAACCGGTGGCGACGTGTGTCCGCCCGAGCTCGTGGCCCGCTGGGCACCGGGCCGTCGTATGTTCAACGCGTACGGTCCCACCGAGGCGACGATCTTCTCGTCCATCAGTGATCGACTGCACGTCGATTCCGCCATCGACATCGGTTCGCCGACAATCGGTTTCAGTGAGGTCGTTCTCGACGCACGATTGCATCCCGTCCCGGTCGGAGTTGCGGGCGAGCTCTATCTCGCCGGGCCGGCACTGGCACGTGGCTACCATTACCGCTTCGGGCTGACCGCAGACCGTTTCGTCGCGAATCCCTTCGACGAGAACGGTGCCAGGATGTACCGCACCGGCGACGTGGTGCGGTGGACCGAGTCGGGAACGCTCGAGTACGTCGGTCGCAGCGACTTCCAGGTCAAGGTGCGCGGTTTCCGCATCGAACTGGGCGAGATCGACGCCGTCCTGACCGACGATCCGACCGTCGAGTTCGCGACCACGGTGGGTGTCGACGGCCCGACGGGCAACACCATTCTGGTCGCCTACGTTCTTCCGAGATCCGGCGAGCAGGTCGACGCGGCAGCTCTGCGCACGCACGTGTCGAGTTCACTACCGACTCATATGATCCCGACGGCCTTCGTCGCACTGGAGTCGATTCCGTTGACACCGGCCGGCAAGCTGGATCGCAACGCACTGCCTGCACCCGATCTTCATCTCGGGGGCGACTCGCGTGCACCGCGCAACGACACCGAGCAGATCATTGCCGACATCTTCGGCGAGGTACTGGGGATCGACGGCGTCGGAATCGATTCGAGCTTCTTCGATCTGGGTGGCGACTCGCTCAGTGCCACCAGACTCACCGCCCGCGTCAACTCTGCCCTCGACACCACGATCACCGTCCGCGCATTGTTCGAGGCGCCCACCGTCGAGTCACTTGCGGTGCGGGTGCACAGCAACCCGGTCGGCACCCTGCGCCGTCCCGCACTCGTAGCGAAGCCGCGACCGGATTCGATTCCGTTGTCGCTCGCGCAGCAACGAATGTGGTTCATCAATCAGTTCGACGTGACCTCGGCGGCGTACAACATCCCGCTTGCGGTGAGACTGACGGGTCGACTCGACATCGCTGCGATGAGCGCGGCCGTCGGGGACGTCCTGGAACGTCACGAGTCGCTGCGCACGGTGTTCCCCACCCACGGGGAGCGCCCCGAGCAGAAGATCCTCGACGTTCGGACGGCGAGGACCGAACTCGCCGTCGTCGATCTGGACGCCACCGAGGTCGTTGCGGCCATCTCGGCCGCTGCAGCAACAGGATTCGACGTGTCGACCGACCTACCGTTCCGCGCGGT
Source organism: Rhodococcus sp. NPDC006774 (assembly GCF_040636045.1). NCBI lineage: Bacteria > Bacillati > Actinomycetota > Actinomycetes > Mycobacteriales > Nocardiaceae > Rhodococcus > Rhodococcus sp. NPDC006774. The sequence continues at coordinate 258,760 of NZ_JBEYIW010000008.1, forward strand.
CCTGTACCGGGTGACACCGGACGAGTTCGTGCTCTCGATCGTCGTGCACCATATCGCCGCCGACGGCGCGTCCATGGCACCCTTGGCACGAGACGTCATGGTCGCCTACGGTTCTCGCGCAGCGGCCGGCGCTCCGATGTGGGCACCGCTCGACGTCCAGTACGCGGACTTCGCGATCTGGCAACGCACCGTCCTCGGCGACGAGTCCGACCCCTCGTCCATTGCCGCGCAACAGTTGGACTTCTGGAAGACAGCCCTGGCGGATCTTCCCGACGTGCTGCCGTTGCCGCTCGATCACCCGCGGCCCGCTCGGCAGTCCATGCGCGGCAACAGTGTTCGGTTCGAGATCGACCGCACCACTCATGCCGAACTGGTCGACCTCGCACGCGCCAACGAGGCGACCGTCTTCATGGCCGTCCACGCGGCATGGTCGATCCTGATGGCACGCATCAGCGGCACCGAGGACATCGCGGTCGGTACTCCGATCGCCGGACGAGGTGACGCCGCACTCGACGATCTGGTCGGCATGTTCGTCGGCACCCTGGTTCTGCGCACGGAGGTGGCACCGCAGCTCTCGTTCACCGATCTGCTTCGAGCCACTCGTACGGCCGATCTGGCGGCGTTCGAGAACACCGATGTTCCGTTCGAGCGGTTGGTCGACGTTCTCGACCCGACCCGTTCGACCGACCGTTCGCCGTTGTTCCAGGTGCTACTCGAATTCCAGAACAACACGTCCGCGACGCTCGAACTGCCGGAGCTCACGGTCGAGGCAGTCGACATCGACGCGCACGTTGCGAAGTTCGATCTGCAACTGACCGTCGCCGAGGAGTTCGACGAGTCCGGTGCACCGGCCGGAATGACCGCCGCGATCACCTACGCGGTCGACCTGTTCGAGGAATCGTCCGTCGACGAGTTCTCGGCGCGGTTCGGCGCGGTGCTCACCGCCGTGACGGCCGATCCGGAGCGCGCCGTCGGCGACATCGATCTCCTGCTCCCGGGCGAGCTCGACGCCATGACGGGCGAGTGGAATCACGCGGGCCTCGTGGCATCCGATGCAACGTTGTTCGATCGATTCGCCACTGCTGCAGCGCGATTCCCCGATTCGCGCGCAGTCGTCTTCGGAGATCGCACGCTGACCTACGCCGAGTTGGACGACCGGTCGAGTCGACTCGCACGACTCCTCGTCCAGCGCGGTGTGACCTCGGAATCGCTCGTGGCGGTCGCGATGCCGCGCAACGAGGAGCTCATCGTCGCGCTGCTCGCGGTGATCAAGTCCGGTGGCGGCTACCTTCCGATCGACGTGTCCTACCCAGCGGATCGGCTGGCGTTCATGCTCGAGGATGCCTCGCCGGTCTGTGTGATCTCCACGGTCGCCGACAGTGCGGCAGTACCTGCCTCGGATCTCGATGTCCTCGAGATCGATTCGCCCGAACTGATCGCCGAACTGGACGGCATGTCGGGTGCGCCGCTGACCGATGCGGACCGCTCGGGTGGCACCAGTGCCGACTCGATCGCGTACGTCATCTACACCTCGGGCAGTACCGGTCGACCCAAGGGCGTGCAGATCGCGCACCGCAACGTGGCGACGCTGTTCGCCAACACCGCTGATCTCTTCGATTTCGACGATCGCGACGTCTGGACGATGTTCCACTCGTATGCGTTCGACTTCTCGGTGTGGGAGCTGTGGGGACCGCTGCTGCACGGGGGAACGCTCGTCGTCGTCGACTACTACACGGCACGCTCCCCGGAGCTGTTCCGTGAGTTGCTGGCACGCGAGAAGGTCACGGTGCTCAACCAGACACCGACGGCGTTCTACCAGTTCGCGGAAGCGGATCGAGTGGCCACCGAAAGCCTCGCCGGCACCGCGGACTCAGACCTGTCGTTGCGCTACGTGATCTTCGGCGGCGAGGCACTCGATCTCGGCCAGTTGGCTCGCTGGTACGCCCGACACGACGAGTCCGCGCCGACTCTGGTCAACATGTACGGCATCACCGAGACGACGGTCCACGTGAGCCACCTGGCCCTGACCGAGCAGTTCGCGGCGTCGGCCTCGGCCAGCGTCATCGGTCAGGCGATCCCCGCACTGCGCGTCGCCGTGCTCGACACGCGTCTGAATCCGGTTCCGCCGGGTGTGACCGGTGAAATGTACGTCTCCGGGGCACAGCTCTCTCGCGGCTACCTGGGCCGGGCCGGCCTGTCGGCCACCCGTTTCGTCGCCGATCCGGCCGGAGAAGCCGGTGCCCGCATGTACCGCACCGGCGACACTGCGCGGTGGAATCGCGACGGGGCACTCGAGTACCTGGGCCGCAGTGACATGCAGGTACAGCTGCACGGCTTCCGCATCGAACTCGGCGAGATCGAGAGTGCGCTGCTCGCATTCGACGGTGTCGCCGCTTCCGTGGTCTCGGTTCGAGACGACGGATTCGGTGATCGACTGATCGGATACGTCGTCGCCGAAGCGGGTCGAACACTCGATCACTCCGCCGTTCTCGACTTCGTCGGACACTCACTGACGTCGTACATGGTTCCGGCTGCGTTGATCGTGCTGGACGAGCTGCCGCTGACCGCCAACGGAAAGCTCGATCGCCGAGCACTGCCGGCTCCGGACTTCTCCGCCAACGTGACCGAAAGCCGTTTGCCGGCAACCGAAGTCGAGTCGATCCTCGCCGGGTTGTTCGCCGATGTCCTCGGCCTCGACGCCGTCGGCGTCGACGACTCGTTCTTCGCTCTCGGCGGCGACAGCATCATGTCCATCCAGCTGGTCTCACGCGCCAAGGCGGCCGGTCTGGTCCTGGCTCCGCGCGACATCTTCGAGCGCAAGACCGTCGCGGCGTTGGCGGAGGTCGTTGTTCTCGGGGGCGACGTCGTCGTACTGGAAGAACTCGACGGTGGGGGAGTCGGCTCGCTGCCTCTGACACCCGTCGTTCGCTGGATGTTGGACCGCAGCACCGACTTCGGTCGCTACACCCAGACTGCCCTGCTTCAGCTTCCGGTCGGTATCGAGAGCGAGACTCTCGAGCGCACCGTCCAGGCCGTGCTCGATCGTCACGACATGCTCCGGTCGCGGCTGTTCGAGGATGCGGACGGCATCTGGCACGAGGAAGTATCTCCGATCGGGACCGTGTCCGCCGCGTCGGTCATCCATGCCGTCTCGGTCGATTCCGTGGACGGTGCCGAGTTCTCCTCCCGCGCCGCAACCGAACTCGACGCCGCAGCGGATCGGCTGGTCCCCGCCGACGGGGTCATGGTCCAGATGGTGTGGTTCCAGGGCCCGAACGGGTCAGGCCGACTGCTCGTCGTCGCGCACCACCTCGTCATCGACGGCGTGTCCTGGCGCATCCTCGTTCCGGATCTGGCCACGGCATGGAGCCAGATCGTCGCGGGGGCCGAGCCTGTGCTGGCACCGATCGGCACATCGATGCGACGGTGGTCCACCGGATTGACCGAGGTCACCGCGAGCCGCGCCGACGAGCTCGGGTTGTGGCAGCGGATTCTCAGCGGCGACGATCCGACGATAGGTTCGCGACCACTGGACAAGAGCGTCGATGTCGACGCCACCGTGCAGCGCATTCGCACATCGCTACCGGTCGAGGTCACCGAGCGCCTGCTGACCACGGTGCCGAATGTCTTCCGGGGCAGCGTCAACGACGGCCTCCTGGCCGGGTTGGCTCTCGCGCTCACGGCATGGCGTCGTGAACGGGGAGCCGTTGTCCGCAGTGCGCTGATCACGCTCGAAGGCCATGGCCGTGAAGACGCCGTGGTTCCCGGAGCCGATCTCGGCAGAACCGTCGGCTGGTTCACCACGATCTTCCCGGTGCGACTCGACCTCGGTTCGGTGGACATCGCCGACGCGTTGTCGGGTGGAGACTCTGCCGGTGCACTGATCAAGGCCGTCAAGGAACAGCTGTTGGAGATTCCCGATCACGGAATCGGTTACGGCATGTTGCGGTACCTCGATTCCGCTGGGACCGAGGCGCTGTCCGACTTCGCCGCTCCACAGGTCAGCTTCAACTACCTCGGGCGATTCTCGACCGGATCGTCCGAGGGTATGGAAGACGTGGGCTGGATTCCGGTCGCCGACGCCGAACTGGGCGATGCGCAGAACCCGGACATGCCCGTACCTGCCGCGCTGGACATCAACGCCGTGACCACCTCGACACCCGACGGTCCGCAGCTCGACGCCACCTTCGCGTTCCCGGCCGGGATCCTGGGTGCGGACGAGGTCGATCGGTTGATCGAACTGTGGACGCAAGCACTGACCGCGATCACCGAGCACGCCTCGACCGAGGGTGCGGGCGGCTTCACCCCGTCCGACCTCGAGCTGGTGGACATCGATCAGCGCTCCATCGAGGTGCTCGAGAAGCGGTTCCCCGACCTCGACGACGTGTGGTCGATGTCGCCACTGCAGGCCGGTCTGCTCTTCCATGCGCGCCTCGCAGGCGAGGTCGGCAGCGACAGCGCAGGCGTCGATGCCTACATGGTGCAGCTCGGTCTCGAGCTGCGTGGCGTCGTCGATGCCGAGCGGATGCAGGCCGCTGTGAACAAGCTCGTCTCTCGTCATCCGAACTTGCGGGCAGCCTTCGTACACAACAGCACCGGCGAATCGCTGCAGGTCGTGCAGAGTTCGGTCACAGTGCCGTGGTCCGAGGTCGACCTGCGCGGTGAGGCCGACGTCGAGGCTGCGCTCGAGGCCGTCCTCGCAGCCGATCGCGGTGTGCGGTTCGAGATGGACTCTGCGCCGCTCCTTCGATTCACGCTGATCACTCTCGCCGACGATCACTGGCGACTGCTGCTGACCAATCACCACATCCTGCTCGACGGATGGTCGACACCGCTGGTCGTCAAGGAACTGATCACCCTCTACGTCACCGAGTCCGACGACTCGATGCTCCCGCGTGTGCCCGCCTACCGGGACTACCTCGCGTGGATGCGGCAACGCGACGTCGCGATCTCCACTGCGCAGTGGGTCAGTGCGATGGCCGGTGTCGAGGAGCCGACGCTATTGGTCACCGGTGATCGAGGTCGCCAGTTGTCCACCGTCTCGAGCGAGACCGAGCGGTCGTTGTCGATCGAGACCACAGCGGCTCTTCGCGATTTCGCGGCGCGACGCGGGTCCACTCTGAACACCCTCGTTCAGACCGCGTGGGGCATCGTGCTCGCCACTCTGACCGGACGCGAGGACGTCGTCTTCGGCGCCACGGTGTCGGGTCGGCCGCCTGAGGTCTCCGGTATCGAGGGCATGATCGGGCTCTTCATCAACACGCTGCCCGTTCGAGTCACTCTCGATCGAAGCGAAACACTCGGAGCCTTGGTCGATCGCGTCCAGGCCGAGCAGGCGTCACTGCTGGACCACCATTACCTCGGTCTGACCGACATCCAGCGCGCGGCCGGTGCCGGCGTCGCATTCGACACCTTGACGGTGTTCGAGTCGTACCCGGTCGATCGCGCCGGAGCTTCTGCGGCAACAGATTTTGCAGGCATGCAGGTGACGGACATCCTCGGCACCGACGCCGCGCACTACCCGCTGACTCTGGTGTCGTCGGTCGACGAGCGCCTCAACCTCAAGGCCAAGTACCTGCCCGAGCTGTTCGAGCTCGAGGACGTGCACGCGATCGTCGATCGAGTCGAGCGGGTACTCGACGCGGTCCTTGCCGACGAACAGCAGCCACTGGCTCGACTCCGGCTGCTGGCCGATGCCGAGTTCGCCTCTCTGGCTCCGGTGTTCGGACTCGAGGGCCGGTCGGCGCGGTTGTTGCCGGAGATCTTCTCCGACGCAGCTGCCGTCGATCCTGACGCCATCGCAGTCCGCAGCGTCGACGGCGAGTTGACGTACCGAGAGCTGGACCGACAGTCGAACCGGCTCGCGCGCATTCTGCTCGGCCACGGTGTGCGCCCCGAGACGTTCGTAGCGCTCGGGATCGCTCGCTCCATCGAGTCGGTGCTGACGGTCTGGGCCGTCGCGAAGTCCGGAGCCGCCTTCGTACCGGTCGATCCGAACTACCCCGCCGATCGCATCGAACACATGCTGGCCGACTCCGGCGCAACGTTCGGTGTCACCACCCGCGCTCATCTCGACGGTCTGCCGTCGACCGTCCCGTGGATCGTTCTCGACGACCTCGGCACGGACGGTCCGAACGCGGTGAGCGACGAGCCCATCGCGGAGGACGAACGCCATGGTCGCGTCACCCTCTCGAGTGCCGCGTACACGATCTACACGTCGGGTTCGACCGGAGTTCCCAAGGGGGTCGTGGTCACCCACACCGGCCTCGACAACTTCGCGACCGAGCAGCGCGAGCGCTACCGGGTCACGAAGGACTCACGCACACTGCATGTTTCGTCGCCCAGTTTCGACGCGTCCGTGCTCGAGTACCTGCTCGCGTTCGGCGTGGGAGCCACGATGGTGATCGTTCCGCCCACGGTGTACGGCGGCGCCGAGCTGGCATCGTTGCTGGCCGAGGAATCGGTCACTCACGGCTTCATCACCCCGTCCGCCCTCGCCTCGGTCGATCCGGCCGGTCTCGACACGTTCGCCGATGTCGTCGTCGGCGGCGAGGCCGTCCCGGCCGAGTTGGTCACCAAGTGGGCTCCCGGTCGCAACCTGTTCAACGGCTACGGACCGACCGAGGCCACCATCATGTCCAACATCAGCGCACCGATGGTCGCCGGCGAGCCGGTCTCGATCGGCGGGCCGGTGCGGGGTGTGTACGAGGTGGTCCTCGACTCGCGGCTGCAGCCGGTTCCCATCGGGGTTGCAGGTGAGCTGTATCTCGCGGGCGTCGGACTGGCCCGCGGTTACCACGATCGGATGGGGCTGACGGCCGAGCGATTCGTCGCCGACCCGTTCGGCGCTCCCGGTGCCCGGATGTACCGCACCGGAGATGTGGTGCGCTGGTCGGCCGATCTGACCATCGAGTACGTCGGTCGAAGCGACTCGCAGGTCAAGGTCCGCGGCTTCCGCATCGAACTCGGGGAGATCGACGCCGCACTCTCCGCGCATCCGGCGGTGGATTTTGCAGCCACCTTCGGAACTCCAGGGCCGAACGGTGCCACTGTTCTCGTGGCGTACGTACGCCTGACGGGAGACAGCCCAGCAGAGACGGTCGATGCTTTCGACACGGCGGTTCTGCGCGATCATCTCGCCGCCGCACTGCCGTCGCACATGGTGCCCAGCGCCATCGTCGTGCTCGAGTCGATTCCGCTCACTCCGGTGGGCAAGCTCGATCGCGCCGCACTGCCCGTACCCGAGTTCGGCTCGGCCACCTCGTACCGAGAGCCGAGCACGCCTGCCGAGCTGACGGTCGCTGCGGTCTTCGCCGAGATTCTCGAGGTGGATCGAGTCGGTGCAGACGATGGCTTCTTCGAGCTCGGTGGCGACTCGCTCAGTGCAACGCGGGTGATCGCTCGCGTCAACGCCGAGTTCGGCACCTCGATCGGTGTGCGCACGATCTTCGAGACCCCGACGGTGTCGGGATTGGCAAGCGCGGTCGGCACGTCCGACACTCGCGCGCAGCGCCCGGCTCTCGTTGCGGCGGCGCGTCCGGAGCACGTTCCGCTCTCGCTCGCCCAGCAGCGTATGTGGTTCATCAACCAGTTCGACACCTCGTCGGCCGCGTACAACGTGCCGCTGGTCGTCAAACTGACCGGGCGGCTCGACACCGCTGCGCTGGCGGACGCGGTGGTCGACGTTCTTGGACGCCACGAGTCTCTGCGCACGACCTTCCCCGACGGCCCGCAGTTCCCGGTGCAGCTCGTGCACCCGGCCGCCGATGTCGCGCCTGTGGTCGAATCCGAACGGATCGATGCCGCTGTACTGACCGATCGCGTCGCTCTGTTGGCAGGTCGAGGATTCGACGTGACCACCGAAATTCCGGTACACGTCGAGCTGTTCGAGGTGCTCGATACCCACGTCGACGCATCCCAGGATCCCGTCTTCGTGCTCGCCATGGTGGTGCATCACATCGCTGCCGACGGTGCCTCGATGGCACCTCTCGCTCGCGACGTCGTGCTCGCGTACTCGGCGCGCAGCGCAGGTACGGCACCGAATTGGCAGCCGCTGCCCGTCCAGTACGCCGACTACACGATCTGGCAACGGTCGCTGCTCGGAGACGAGCAGGACGCGTCGAGCGTGGCAGCGGCTCAGCTCGAGCACTGGTCCACTGCGCTCGCGGGTCTTCCCGATCTGTTGCCGTTGCCGACGGACCGGCCGAGGCCTACCACTCAGGACTTCCGCGGTGGCCGAGTTCGCTTCACCGTCGATGCCGACATCCATCGGGCCCTCGTCGACATCACTCGCGAACAGAACGTCAGCATGTTCATGGTTCTGCACGCCGCGTTCGCCGTCGTTCTGGCTCGTTTGAGCGGCACCGACGACATCGCGATCACCACCCCGGTGGCCGGGCGCGGTGACGCTGCGCTCGACGACCTCGTGGGTATGTTCGTCAACACGCTCGTGCTGCGCAGTCGGGTCGACGAGTCCGCTTCGTTCGACGACCTGCTGAACCAGGTCAAGGCACACGATCTCGACGCATTCGATCACACCGAAATGCCCTTCGAGAGAATCGTCGAGGTTCTCAATCCCACTCGTTCGACCGCATACGCTCCGCTCTCGCAGGTTGCGCTGTCGTTCCAGAACAACGAGAAGGCCTCGGTCGAGCTTCCGGACCTACGCGTGGAGGGCTTCGACTTCGACGTTCCCGTGGCCAAGCAGGATCTGCAGTTGCTGCTGTCCGAGACCTTCGACGAGGACGGGCGTCCGTCCGGCTTCGAGGCCGCGTTCGACTACGCCACATCGCTGTTCGACGCGGCCAGCGTCGAGGCCATCGCGGCGCGACTGATTCGAGTTCTCGATGCCGTCGGACGCGACCGACACACGGTGGTCGGAGACATCGAAATTCTGGGCGCCGACGAGCTGCGCGAGTTGGTGCCGGCGCGCGGAAACGCGGACGCGGCAGTCCGGACGTGGCCGGAGTTGCTCGCGGCGGCCGTCGCGCTCGACCCGTACGCAGTCGCCGTCACCTACCGAGGCATCAGCCTGTCGTACGCCGATCTCGACAGCTGGTCCAACCGAATCGCTCGAATGCTGATCGACTACGGCGTCGGTCCCGAGACGTTCGTCGCGTTGGCGCTGCCTCGATCGATCGAGTCGGTTTTGTCGGTGTGGGCTGTGGCCAAGACCGGTGCCGCCTTCCTGCCCGTCGATCCGAACTACCCGGCGGACCGAATCGCGCACATGCTCGAAGATTCCCGTGCCGCAATGGGTCTGACCGACATCGACAGCAGAGAATCGCTGCCCGACACCGTTCCGTGGCTGGTGCTGGACGATCCGGAAATTTCCGCGGAGTTGTCTCGCTATCCGGCAGACGCGGTGACCGACGTCGAGCGCACGGCGACCCTGCACATCGACCACCCCGCCTACCTGATCTACACCTCGGGTTCGACCGGTCGCCCGAAGGGCGTTGCAGTGCGGCACCGTGGCTTGGCCAACCTCCAGGCCGAGGTGCTTGAGCGATTCCGCCCCACTCGGGATTCGCGTGTGTCGCACATCGCGTCGCCGAGTTTCGACGCATCCATCTACGAGCTGACGATGGCGTTCGGCGTCGGTGCCACCGTCGTGATCGTGCCGCCAGGAGTCTTCGGCGGCGGCGACTTGGCCGACCTGCTCGAATCCGAACACGTCACCCATGCGTTCCTGACTCCCGCGGCGCTGTCGTCGATCGACGAGTCACGTCTGGGCAGCGTTCGGGTCCTTGCCGTCGGAGGCGAGGCATGCACTCCGGAGTTGGTGGCGAAATGGGCACCGGGCCGCAAGATGTTCAACGGCTACGGTCCGACCGAGACCACCATCCAGGCAAGTGTCGGTGGACCGTTGGTGCCCGGTGGCACAGTGGACGTCGGCAGGCCTGGAACCGGATTCCGGTTCCAGGTGCTCGACGCACGACTGCGGCCGGTTCCGGCCGGAGTGTCGGGCGAGCTCTACATCGCCGGCCCCGGTACCGCCCGCGGATACCTCGGTCGCTTCGGGCTGACATCCGAGCGCTTCGTCGCCGACCCGTTCGGCACTCCGGGCGATCGGATGTATCGAACCGGTGACGTCGTGCGCTGGGGAAGTGCAGGGGCCGTCGAGTTCGTCGGCCGCAGTGACTTCCAGGTCAAGGTGCGCGGTTTCCGTATCGAACTCGGTGAGATCGACTCCGCCCTCACCGAGCACGACCAGGTCGGGTTCGCCGCCACGATCGGGCACACGGCGGCGTCCGGTGACACAGTTCTCGTGTCCTACGTCCTCGCGGCCGACGGCGAATCGGTCGACACCGAAGCACTTCGCGATCGCGTCGCCAAAATGCTTCCACGGCATATGGTTCCGTCGGCGATCATCGAGCTCGACGACATTCCGCTCACTCCTGTGGGCAAGCTCGATCGGCGGGCACTGCCGGTTCCGGAACTGACGACGTCGACAACGCCGTACCGGGCACCGACGACCGATGTGGAAGCTGCGATCGCCGATGCGTTCGCTCAGGTTCTCGGGGTCGATCGGGTCGGCATGGACGACAACTTCTTCGAGCTGGGCGGAACGTCGCTGGTGGCCACGAAGATCGTGCCCGCCATCGAGAACGCCATCGGAGTCCGGGTCCCACTGCAAGCGCTGTTCGTCGATCCGACACCGGCAGGGCTGGCCGCACGCGTCGCCGCAGATGCCGACGCCGGGGGCGCGGATCTCGACTCGGTGTTCGGAGTCGTGATTCCGCTGCGCGGTAGCGGGTCCAAGGCCCCGTTGTTCTGCGTCCACCCGGGAATCGGGTTGTCGTGGGGATACGCCGGTCTCGTCTCACAGCTGAGCGACGACCGTCCTGTGTACGGCCTGCAGCTGCCGAGCATCGTGGAAGGGTCGACCTTCGGATCCATTCGCGATCTCGCACACCGCTACGCCGACGAGATTCGTGCCGTCCAGCCGGTGGGGCCCTACCACCTTCTCGGGTGGTCGCTCGGCGGCTCGCTCGCTCACGCGATAGCCGTGGAACTGCGCAGCACCGGCAGCGATGTTCGGACGCTCGCTCTGCTGGACAGCTACGTCGACGGCCACGACGGCGAACCGGACGGGGGAGCGTTGAGCGTCGAGAATCTGCTTGCGGGATTGGGGCTCGACCTGACGGCACAACCGTCGTCCGAGCCGTTGACCTACGAACGGGGCGTCGAACTACTCGACGAGTCGTTGGGGCAGACGACCGGCATTTCAGCCGACCATCTCCGACGTATCAGTGCGGGATTCGAGAACTCGACTCGAATAATGGCCGAATTCGTCCCGGACGTCTTCGACGGAGATGTTTTGTTCTTCTCCGCAACTAAGGGTGCGAGCGATGGAATTGTTCGATCCCCGCAAGAATGGCGGCCGTATGTGACAGGAGATATCGTCATCCACGATGTCGACGTTTTCCACAACGAGATGACCAATGCGGACGCTGCCACGGTGATCGGGCCGGTCGTCGATTCGCATCTCGGTAATACACCCGAATAACGATTGGTGTGTTCTTCACATCGAAGGGCAGATCTACGAATACCATCGGCATTCGACACGAATGCCGTCGAATACGAATCACAACCACCAGGGGACAGAAGTGAAACTGATCAGAACAGCAACGGTAGCGGTGGCGTTGACCGCTGCGGTGGCCACCGGTGCAGGCCATGCTGTGGCAGACCCGTCGTCGGACCCGGTGAACTACGAGACGTCGGTCAACCCCGACGGAACGGTCACCACCGTCCTCGATGCCGGACTGTTCCGGGTCGATGCCACGAGCGAGACCGTGTCCATCATCGACCAGGCCGGTGCCACGGTTGCATCTGTTCCGCTGGAGTACACCATCAACGGCACCGTCTATTCGATCGCACCGCTGATCGGTGCCGAGGGCCGCGAACTGACGTTGACTCCGCAGACGGTTCCCGTCGCCGAGGTCGCAGGTCCGCGGACCAAGCAGCAGGCATTCGACAACATGGTCAACCAGCTCGCCATCGGCTGGAACAACGGCGGCGGTGTCGGCACGGCGATCGGCGCAGGCCTCGGTTTCGCCATCGGCTGTGTGTCGATCTTCCCGAACTTCATCTCCGGGTGCATCATCGGAACCGTCATCGGTACGGTGGCCGGCGCAGTCATCGGCACCAGCAACGGAAACCCGCAGGCCCAGCCTGCTGTGTTCGAATACTTCACCACTCCGTAAGGCAGCACGGCCTCGAGCCGAAGGATCTACGAACAGCGGGTGGAGCGCGTGTGCTCTACCCGCTGTTCGCTGTCCGCCCGGTCAGCGCTCGGCGCATGGACACAGCCTTGACCATCGTCTCCTCGAATTCCTCGTCGGGATCCGACAGTGCCACGATCGCGCCACCCACCCCGTAGGTCACTTCGTGTTCGGTGGCCACGATCGTGCGAATGACGATCGAGAAGTCCGCGGTGCCGGTGATCGAGAAGTAACCGATTGCACCCGAGTACACCCCCCGCGGTCCGTCTTCGAGCTTGTCGATGATCGCCATCGTGCGGATCTTCGGTGCTCCCGTCATCGATCCACCCGGAAACGCAGCACGGATGCAGTCCGCCGCGGACGCGTCGTCGCGCAGGCGACCACGAACGGTCGAGACCAATTGGTGTACCGGAGCGTAGGTTTCGACATCGAACAGCTTGGGCACGTGTACCGACCCCGGCACGCACACCTGGGCGAGGTCGTTGCGCACCAGGTCCACGATCATCAGGTTCTCGGCCTTGTCCTTCTCGTTCGCGACGAGGTCCGCCTTGAGTGCGTTGTCGTCCTCCGCTGTGGCCCCGCGGGGACGCGTTCCCTTGATCGGTTTGGACTCGACGATCCGGTCGGCGTCGATGCGCAAGAAGCGTTCCGGAGACGCACTCAACACGGACAACTCGGGGAACTTCAGCAGCGCACTGTACGGAGTGGGGTTGATCTCGCGCATGTACGAGTAAGTGGCGGTTGCGTCGATGGAACCGGCTACGGACGCCGTGTTGGTCAAGCAGACCTCGTACGTCTCACCGGAGCGAATCTCGGCAAGACACTGGGAAATCAGATCCAGATAGTGGGCACGGTCGTGGCGCAGTCGGGGCTCGAGCGACCGATCGGCTCCGAGTAGGGGAGTGCCGGTCGCAGGCGCACCCGCACGGTCGACCGAGGTGGCCTTTCGGGACAGGCCACGCAGGGTGTCGGTGACCGAGTCGAACCACTGCGCCAACACAGGATCCCCGGGGGTGGTGGCCAACCCCATCAGATAGAGGGTGCCGGCCTCGTGGTCGAACACCAGCGCGCGATCTGCGAAAACCATCGATGCGTCGGGAGTCGCAGCTGTGTGAACCAGCTGCCCACCGGTGTCCGCCTTGAGTTCGTAACCCAGGTACCCCACGTAGCCGAGCCCGAAAGCAAACGGTAAGTCGTGCCGAGGGGGAGTGGCCCGCTCTCGCAATCGGTCGTCGATGTAGTCGAAGAATGTCGAGTGGATGAGCTCGGTCGTACCGTCGGCACCCTGCACGGTCACCGTCGTCTCGGCAACCGAATAGGTCACGTACTCAGCGTGGGGACCCGAGCAGTCGCCCATGACGGTGAACCTGCAGTCGGGTTCGAGAGCCGCGCTGCCGTCCAGCCAGAAACTCTTCGAGCCGTCCGCGAAGAGGGCTTCGAATACCTGCTCGGAATCGAAAGCCTCGTCGAGCGAACGTGTCTCGATGGTGAACATCGAATCCTGAGTACGCGCAGCACTCGATGCACTCGATTGTGCCAGTGTCAGATCGCGGAAGTTGGCGAGAAGTTCACGGCCGTATTCGGTACTGATCGACTCGGGATGGAACTGAACTCCCCACATGGGCTTGCTGCGGTGCCGAACTGCCATGACCAGTCCGTCGGGCGTCCATGCGACTTCCTCGAAGTCGGCAGGGGTACGGGTCACGACGAGCGAGTGGTACCGCACAACCGAGTACGGCGACGGAATCCCGGCGAACAGATCCACACCGGTATGAGTGATGTCGGTGATCCTGCCGTGCATCGGCGCCGGCGCGAGATCCACGGTGCCACCGAACAGATGACACAGACCCTGATGCCCGAGGCACACGCCGAGTATCGGTAGACCGGACTCGTTGATCACTCGGGCACTGATTCCGAAGTCCTGCTCCAGATCCGGGCGCCCGGGACCGGGCGAGATCACGACATTGTCGTAGGCATCGAAATCCAGTGACGTCCATTCGACGTCGTTCTTGACCACCGTCGGCGGCCGACCGTTCACCTCGGCCAGAAGGCTGTACAGGTTGTAGGTGAACGAATCGTAATTGTCCACCAGGAGCGTATGGATCGTCATCGGGGTGCTTCTACCGTTCACTGTCGAGGCCGGGCGGCGGAGAATCGATGATCGAATCCTCGACGCGACATGCCTCTGCAATCATCGATCGGTACAGATCTTCGAGAAAGTCGGGAGACAAACCGTTGGCCGATGCGAAGTCTCTCGCTCGCTCGGTCACCAGCCCGACGCGGCCCGGTTGCATCATCGGAATCGCGTGTTCACGTTTTACGTGTGCAACACGTACACACACATCGATGCGATCTCGAATTGCAGCGCGAAGAACTTCGTCGATTCCGTCCAACTCGCGCCTCAACTCCGCAAGCTTTTGCTCGCCGACCGCACGATGACCTTCCGATTTCGCTTCGGAGGCCGCCGTACGCAAAGCGTCGGTCGAGCGCTGATCAGAATCCTGGCTCACGAGTTGCTGCCCCCTGATTTATCGACTCCGGTGCTGCTGTTTATCGGTATTTTCCGACAACCGTTACGGCGACCGTTCACGAATCGTCCACCTGTGTGACAACCGATACTCGATGATGTCACCTCGGACTGTCACGCCGCCACTCGATCGTAATTGGAATCCCTGTTCAGGCGACAATGAATGCAACAAAGCGAACGAAAACATCTAATGGGTTCGAAATACATAAAAAAACTGCACCGCCGGATTGTTTCCAATCAGGCGGTGCAGTGAGCAACGACAATCATGCGCCGCGGCGCTTCACCTTCAGCAGGTCCAAGCGCTCCTTGAGAAGTTCCTCGAGCTCGTCGACCGAACGACGCTCGAGCAGCATGTCCCAGTGGGTACGGGGAGGCTTGACCTTCTTGGCCTCCGGCGCGGTGCCCTCGATCAGCGACCCTTCCAACCCGTTGCGGCATGCCCACGTTCCGGGGATCTCGGCATCGTCGGCGAACGGTACGTCGAACTCCTCGCCGTTGTCGCACCGGTAGCGCGCAACGCGGCGGGGAGCCAGGTCGTGATCACGGTCGGTCTCGTAGCTGACCGCTCCCAGTCGGCTACCTCGAAGTACACGATCTGCCATGGTGAAGTCCTCTCCATCGATAGTAGGTACGTGCGTCGAAGCCATCCGTCGACATCGAACTACACCGTCTACCCACTGATCTACAACGTCGCCGCGCGCCGGTTCGTTCCCGGGCCGATGAGCCCCGGTGCGGTCCCATCGGCGCAGCTTATCGAGCGATCTTACCTCGCGACCGCAGTAGGCTGAACGACCATGTCCGCCAGAACCCGCCGCGACCAGACCTGCGCCTGGTGTGGGCGCCCGGTCGCCGACACCGGAACCGGCCGCAAGCGGCGGTACTGCCGTCAATCGTGCCGTCAACGCGCCTACGAGCAGCGCAGCGCAATCAAAGGAACGTCGA
Source organism: Rhodococcus sp. NPDC006774 (assembly GCF_040636045.1). Classification (NCBI taxonomy): domain Bacteria; kingdom Bacillati; phylum Actinomycetota; class Actinomycetes; order Mycobacteriales; family Nocardiaceae; genus Rhodococcus; species Rhodococcus sp. NPDC006774. Next base: position 274,453 of record NZ_JBEYIW010000008.1, read on the forward strand.
TTCCCGACGACGCCGTCGTGCTGACCGCCGAGGAGGTGTCGGCGGCGGCCGACCGAGCGTTCGAGGTTCGGTGTGCCGCCGAGGATGTCGGCACGGCGGTGGCGGAAGGGGCCGACGCCGCGGAACTGCACCGACTGTGTGCCGAACTGTTGGCCAAGGCGCAGGACGCAGAGCGGCTGCGCTGAACTGCGGTTCCTGTCTCGTTCACCGACTCCATGGACAATGGTCGTACCGTCCATGCGACTGCGCGGACGGTACGACCTAGTGAGGAGCTCCATGGCGTTCTGGGATCAACTCAAGTCCAAGGCACAGGAATTGAACGGCCAGCTGCAGACCAAGACCAGCCAGTTCAAGAACAAGGAATTCGCCAACGGCAGCATGGCCATGTGTGCCCTGATCGCGGCGGCGGACGGCACCATCGATCCTGCCGAGCGCCAGAAAACGGCATCCCTGATCGCCGGCAACGAGGCCCTGCGGGTGTTCGAGCCCGACGAGCTTCGACAGAAGTTCGACTGGTACTGCGACAAGCTGCAAGGAGACTTCGACTTCGGGAAGGTCGAGGCGACAGCGACGATCGGCAAGTTGAAGTCGAAGCCCGACCAGGCACGAGCCGTCATCCAGATCGGCATCATCATCGGCGGCGCGGACGGCCATTTCGACGATCACGAGAAGGCTGCCGTACGCAATGCGTGCTTCGCAGTCGGAATCGATCCGGCCGAGTTCGAGCTCTGAGACCTTCCGCACGGAGGGACCGGTAGCTCGATCGTGCTCACGGCGATCGACGAAGTCATCTGACGACTTCGTCGATCGCCGTTCTCGTCGGCAGTCGTGCGCTGTGAAATACCCGGATTGCCGGGATACTGGGGGCACTCCGACGGCATGTGCCGATGTCGTCGATCCGTTGGAGATCCGGTTGCAGCCCACCAGCAAAGGGACCGTGCATGACAATTGCCGCGATCTACCTCGTCATCGCCTTCGGTTTGGGCGGACTTGCCATGGTGGTACGGCTACCTCCCCTGGTCGGGTTTCTCGCTGCCGGTTTCGTCATCAATGCGCTCGATGTCGGTGAGGTGCCCCAGCTCGAGCTCATCGCCGATCTGGGCGTGACGCTGCTGTTGTTCGCTATCGGCCTCAAGCTCGACGTTCGTATTCTTCTGCGCCGGGAGGTGTGGCTGACGACCTCGGTGCATCTGGTGGCGAGCATCGTGGTCGGTACCACCGTGCTGTGGCTCGCCGCCGTCGCCGGATTGGCCATGTTGTCCGGCCAGAGCCTGACGACGATAGCGTTGCTCGCCTTTGCGATGTCGTTCTCGAGCACAGTGTTCGTGGTCAAGGTTCTCGAAGAGCGAGGGGAGTCGCACGCCCTCTACGGGCGCGTGGCGATCGGTGTCCTGGTCATGCAGGACATCGTTGCCGTGGTTTTCCTCACGATCACCAGCGGTTCACTACCGAGCCCATGGGCGGTGACGCTCGTACTGCTGTGGCCGGTGACGCGGATCCTTCGGAGAATATGGAGCGGACTGGGCCACGGCGAGATGCAATCACTGTTCGGCATCGTGATGGCGCTGGTCCCGGGTTACGCATTGTTCTCCGCCCTCGGACTCAAAGGGGACCTGGGCGCGCTGGTCATCGGTGTGTTGCTGGCATCGCATCCGGCCTCGTCCGAACTGTCACGATCGCTGTTCCACATCAAGGAACTGCTCCTGGTCGGCTTCTTCGTCTCGATCGGTCTGTCCGGGTTGCCGGACCTACCCAGTCTTGGCGTCGCCCTGCTCATGGTGCTTCTGCTGCCACTCAAATCCGTCCTGTACCTGGGCTTGTTCGCCATGATGAAGTTGCGATATCGGACCGCGCTCCTCGCCGGACTGAGCCTGATGAACTACTCCGAGTTCGGTCTGATCGTCGTTTCGGTAGGTGTGACGACCGGCCTCCTCGCACCGGCATGGCTGGTCGAAATGTCGATCGCCGTAGCTCTGAGTTTTGTCGCGTCGGCTCTGGTGAACGGCCGTGGACACCTGATGGTCGAGAAGATCGCGACACGTCTGCCCGAGCAGGACGAGCAGAGCCTGCATCCCGAGGAGCGATCCGGCGACGCCGGCGACGCCGAGGTCGTCGTGATCGGCATGGGTCGTGTCGGATTCGCGGCCTATCAGCGACTCACCGATCACTACCGTCTCGATGTGGTGGGAGTCGACTACGACGGGCCTCGTATTCGCCGCCTCGCCGATCAAGGACTGCGAGTCATCGAGGGGGACGCAACCGATCTCGATTTCTGGAATCAACTGCGGCATTCCGAGTCGGTCCGCATTGCCGTGCTCGCGATGCCACGTCACGGTGCCAACGTCACAGCACTCGCCTGTCTGCGCGAATCCGGATTCAGTGGAACGGTCGCAGCCGTGGCTCGCTACGACGACGAAGTGCAGTGGGCCAAGGAGCACGGCGTGGACATCGCGTTCAACGTCTACGCAGGTGCGGGATTGGAGTTGGCGGATCAGGTGGGTGCTACGCCCCCCGATCCCGTCGGCGACGAATTCGACCCCGCTCTCGGGACGCACGAAAACGAGAAGTTTCCCAGATCCACAACGGAACCGGTACCTCTCGAGGAGCGTCCGTGACCGACGCGCGTGACCACCCAACGCCGAGTGGAACGCGAAGGCCGGGGAGAGACACCTGCTCACGCCGGCCAGCGACTGCGTTTCGCGCGATACATCTCCGAGTCCGCGATGCGCAGTACGTCGTGCGCAGACTGCCGAACATCGCTGTCCGCGTCGATGTGTACGGCCGCCGACCCGACGCTGACGGTGAGTCCGGACAACATCCGGGCCTGTGTAAGGCTCGCTACGAGGTCATCAGTTCGAGCAGCGAGGTCGGCACGCCGACCGACGGCGATGCATGCGAACTCGTCACCACCCAATCGTGCAACGATCCAGCGGTTTGCGGCCAACGCTCGCAGATGCTGGGCAACGTCGACCAGGACAGCGTCGCCGGTGTGGTGTCCGTAGTTGTCGTTGACACGCTTCATCCCGTCGACGTCGGCGGCGACGGCGCATATCACCCTGGGTTCGACATCCGACGTCGCCATCGCGGTGGCAGCAACCGCAGAGAACAGCCCGCGACGGTTGTGTAGACCGGTCAACGGATCGACCAGCGATTCTCTTGCACGAGAACGGAGTTCGCTCACGTACACCACCAAGACCAGAGGAGAGGCGAATATCAACAACATGGTCAAGCTGTGTGCGGCGACGACCCAGCCGCTGGCGATGTCGGCCTGGACCGTGCGTACGGCCACGACGGACAGAATGGCCGTAGCGAAAAGCATATGTATGGCGCAGGGGAGTGGCGGCACCGCTATTACGGCCAGCATCGTGACTACAGCGAACAAGACCGTTCCGCCCATTGCCGTCAATGCCGTGTCTTTCATCACCAGACTGACCGCGATGGATATATCCGAATACACGATGAACGCGCTCAGCAGACGCCGGCCGGGCCATCTGCCGAACACCCAACGCAGCGCCACCGGAAACGCGGTCAGACTTATTACGACCACCGCATACACTCGCCAACCGCTGTACTCCTCGGACGGTGCGCTGAGCAATCCGATGAGCCCGATCGAGAACGTGCCCAAGCCGACGATCAATCGAATGAGGCGAGTTCGAGTCGCGTCCAGATCCAACAACTCCGACACCGACGTGTCCTCGCGTGGGCGTGACGCATTTCGACCCGAGGCCGAGCTGAACGGACGAACGGCAAACATCGAGTGACCTTCGGCTGGTTTTTGCCCCGAGCAACAATTCCTCGGAGCGTAACAGGAACGGGTGATTCGACCAGTCGATCGGCCAGTACTGACCACAACGACTGTTTATGCCTCGAGCGATTATCGCCGATGTCAGGTGGCAACGAATGGCAGTTCCGCTCCATCACATCGAATCGTCACTGTGACGATTCGATGTGATGGAGTTGGACCTGAAGTCGACCCCAGGAGGCGACCAGAAAAGGGCCGCCCGGGTTACGTCGATACCGAGCATTCCATCGATTCGCGGCGAGCAGCCGCCTGCTGGGCAACTCCACGGATGACCGCCGGAGGCCACTCGAGAAAGCGGATTGCCGATGGACAGGCGACAAGGACCTACCCGGAATGAGTCAGCGCACGCGAGACGACCTGCCGACCATCGACACAGCCTCCGAGCTGCGGCCATACTTTGCCGATAATCAACATTATGTCAAGTAGTAGACTGGTTATCAGCACTCGGCGCGAATATCTCTGCTTCGTGTAACTGCTCCCGTGATTCGCCAATACTCACCTGAGCTGCATCG